>DASWSO010000664.1:0-2953 GCA_036402635.1 Xanthobacteraceae bacterium | reverse complement strand
TGGAAAAGATGCTGAAGGAGAAGGGCATCCAGACCGTGATCGTGGTGGGCACCGCGGCCAACGGCGCGATCCTTTACGTCGGCAGCGGCGCCGCGCTGCGCGGCATGAAGGTGGTCGTGCCGGTGGACGGCATCTCGGCCGTGGACCCCTATGCTGAGCAGTTCACAGTATGGCAGCTCGCCAACCTGCCGACATTCGGCACCAACGTGACCATCACCAAGAGCGACATGATCAAGTTCTGATCGCCGCGACACGCGTGCGAAAGAGGCCGCGCCAGCGGCCTCTTTTTATGTGCGGATGATGCAGGAAACACGGCCGCACGAGCGTCGAGGGCCGGTGAATACTGATGCCGCGCCTCCGCGGGGCATGACGCCGGTGATTTCAGTTTCGGACAATTATCTAGGTGAACAGCGCGATGCGCTCTTCCGGCGTGAGCGCGGCAAGCAACGCCAGCGGGTCGGAGCGGGGGCGGTTCTCCGCCATTGGCTCGCTCTCGCGCCCATCGGCCGCGGCAGCCGGCGTCCCGGCACGCGCCGCACCGGCGCCGTCCGCGAGCAGCGCGGTGATCCGGTCGTCCAGGAGAGCCAGCAACTGGATCACCTTCGCATCCGCGATGCTTCCGCGATCCGCGATCTCGCGTCTGGCGTCGGCGACCGCTTTCGCCATCTCGGCTAGACCGGCGCGCAGGTCCGCACGCGGACGCGCACCATCGCCGCGCACCACGTCCTCCAGCCGCGCCATGGCGCCGAGCAGCATCAGCGTGTCGGCGTGACGGTTGCGACGGGCATGCTCGGCCAGGAACCAGCGGCCGCGGCTCGTCTCCATCACGGCGGCCTCGATCGCCGCGTAGGCGGATTCGGCTGCCGGCGAAACATCCCTGGTCATCGCGAACGCCTCGGCAAAGGCTGCCATAATGGCCGGAGAATCGTCACGATCAGCTTAATGCAAGCCGCCGCCGGACCTTTCAGCCGCTGATGGATTTCGTCCTCCGCCTCGCTTTGCTCTATGCCGGCGTGTTCGTCGCCATGGGCATCCAGATGCCGTTCCTGCCGGTCTGGCTCGCCGCCAAAGGGCTGGACGAGCGCGCGATCGGCGCCGCGCTCGCCGCCTATTCGCTCGCGCGCGTCGCCGCCATTCCGTTCGTCACCCATGCGGCCGACCGGTTTGCGCGGCTGCATACCGCGATCCTGATCGCCGCCGCCGGCACGGCGCTCAGCTTCACACTGCTGGGACTGGCGCAGGGGCAGCTCATCTTCGCCGCGCTGATCGTCGCCGGGATTGCGGCGGCCGCAACGCTGCCGCTGGTCGAAGCCTATGCGTTGCACGGCCTGGCGACGCGCGGGCGCGCCTACGGGCCGGTGCGGCTCTGGGGCTCCGCCGCCTACATCATCGGCAATATCGCGGCCGGCCTGATCAGCACCGTCATTGCTCCGGTGAGCCTGATCTGGCCGCTGGTCGCGGTGTATTGGGCTTCGGTGCTGACCGCGCTCGGAATGCGTCCGCTCAATGCTGCGCCGGCGCGGCGCGTGGCGACCGCGGGCTGGCGCAACCTCTTTGGCGTTCCGGGCCTCATCCCGATCGTCGCCGCCGCCAGCCTGATCCAGGCGAGCCATAGCCTGTACTACGGCTTCAGCACGCTGCAGTGGAGCGCCGGCGGCCTCGACGGGCCGAGCATCGGCGCGCTCTGGGCGGTCGGCGTCATCGCCGAGATCGTGCTGTTCGCCGCCTCCCCGCGGCTGCCCGGCTGGGCATCGCCCGCGGTGCTGATCGTGATCGGCGCCGCCGGCGGGATCGTCCGCTGGACCGCGATGGCGTTCGACCCGCCGGGCACGCTGCTGCCGGTGCTGCAGTGCCTGCATGCGCTGAGCTTCGGCACCACCCATCTCGGCGCGGTGCAGTTCCTCACCCGGGCGGCACCGGCAGGCAGCGCGGCGTCGGCACAAGGATTTCTGGCCACCGTGATGGGCGTCGTCTCGGCAGGCTCGATGGCGGTGTCCGGGGCGCTGTTCGCGGCCTATGGCGCGCACGCTTATGTCGCGATGGCGCTGCTCGCCTTCGCCGGCGGCGCGGTCGCGCTGGCGGCCGGCCGCCGCGGTCAGCCCCAGAGCGCCGGCTCGGGCGGATAGACCACGCTGCCGTCGTAGCGCAGGCGCGGGTCGCGATCCTGCGCCAGCAGCAACGGCCCGTCGAGGTCGACGACGCGCGCGCGCTGCGCCACCAGCAGCGCCGGCGCCATGGCGAGCGAAGTCGACAGCATGCAGCCGACCATCAGCATCAGCCCGAGCCGCTCGGCCTCCTGCGCCAGCGCGAGCGCCTCGGTCAGGCCACCGGCCTTGTCGAGCTTGATGTTGATCGCGTCGTATTTGCCAACCAGGCCGGCGAGCGACGCGCGATCGTGCACGCTCTCGTCGGCGCAGACCGCGATCGGCCGCGGGATCGAGCCGAGCAGCGCATCGTCGCCGACCGGCAGCGGCTGCTCCACCAGCGTCACGCCGGCAGCCGCGCAGGCTGCGAGGTTGCGCTGCAGATTGGCGGCGCTCCACGACTCGTTGGCGTCGACGATCAGCTCCGCCCGCGGCGCCGCCGCACGCACCGCCGCGATGCGCAGATCGTCGCCGGCGCCGCCGAGCTTGACCTTCAAGAGCGGCCGTTGCGCGGCCTGCGCGGCGGCGGCCGCCATCGCCTGCGGCTCGCCGAGCGAGATCGTGAAGGCGGTGGTCAGCGGCCGCGGCGGGCTTAAGCCCGCGAGTTCATGCGCGGGCGTGCCGCTGCGCTTCGCGGCGAGGTCCCAGAGCGCGCAGTCGAGCGCGTTGCGGGCGGCGCCGGGCGACATCGCGCCCTGCAGCGCGCTGCGGTCGAGCCCGTCGGCGAGCGGCACGCGCATCGCCTCGATCTCGGCCACCACGCCGGCGACGCTTTCGCCGTAGCGCGCATAGGGCACGCATTCGCCGCG
>DASWSO010000663.1:0-2816 GCA_036402635.1 Xanthobacteraceae bacterium | reverse complement strand
ATCCTGGCCGAGACCAGCACGATCGCGCCCGACACCTCGCGCATCGTCGCCGAGCGCGCGGCGCGCGCCGGCATCGCCTATCTGCGGCTGCCGATGTCGGGCAGCACCGTGCTGGCGGAGCAGGGCACGCTGTCGTGCTTCGCGTCCGGCCCGCGCGACGCGTTCGCCGAAGTCGATCCGCTGCTCGCGCATGTGGCGCGCATGCGCACGTGGCTCGGCGAGAACGAAGAGGCGCGTTACGCCAAGCTCGCCATCAATCTCATGGTCACGGTGACGGCCGGTGCGCTGGCGGAGGCGCTCGCGCTCGGCCGCAAGGGCGGCATCGGCTACCGGCAGATGCTCGACGTGATCAGCAACAGCGTCATGGGCTCGCCGTTCATCAAGTACAAGGCCGGACCGCTGGCGGAGCGCGACTTCACGCCGACCGCGACCTCGAAGCTGCTGGCGAAAGACCTCGACCTCATCTTGCAGACTGCGCATGCCGAAGGCGTGCCGGTGCCGCTCGCGGCCTCGATGCGCGAGATGTATTCGGCGATCATCGCGATGGGCGACGGCGAGGCGGATTTCATCACCACGGTGCGTCACACCGAGCGGCTCTCCGGGCTGGGCGAGCCGGACGATGCGAACGAGCGTCGCGACATAACCCCGCGATGACGCGCGCTTCGCCAATCATGCTGGCGCTCGGCGGTCTGGCCGCGTTGGCGGCCGCGCTCGGCATCGGCCGTTTCGTCTATACGCCGATCCTGCCCGCGATGGTGGACGCGCTCGGGCTCAGCAAGAGCCAGGCGGGATTGATCGCGTCGGCGAACTTCGTCGGCTACCTCGCGGGCGCGCTCATTGCCGCAACACCGCGGCTTCCCGGCTCGCGCCGCAACTGGCTGCTCGGTGCGCTCCTGGTCAGCGGCGCGACCACCGCGCTGATGGGCGCGGTCTCGTCGCTGCCGGCTTTCCTGCTGCTGCGGCTCGTCGGCGGAGCCGCCAGCGCCTTCGTTCTGGTGTTCGCGTCGGCGCTGGTGCTGGACCGGCTCACGGCGGCCGGACGCGGCGGCCTGGCGGCGCTGCACTTTGCCGGCGTCGGCGTCGGGATCGCGATGTCGGCTGCGCTGGTCGCGGCGCTGACCGCAGTGCAGGCCGACTGGCGTGCGCTTTGGTTTTGCAGCGGCGCGCTGTCGCTGTTGGCGCTGCTGGTCGTTCTGGCGCTGGTGCGGCCGGCGGCGCAGCCCGCGGTGTCGGCCGCCCGCACCGGCGCGCCGACCAGACGACCCGCCATCGCGCCGGTGGTCATCGCTTACGGGCTGTTCGGGTTCGGCTACGTGATCACCGCGACCTTTCTGGTCGCGATCGTGCGCGCGACGCCGACGGTCGCTTCGCTGGAGCCGTGGGTGTGGATGCTGGTCGGGATCGCCGCCGCGCCGTCGGTCGCGCTGTGGGCGATGCTCGCCCGCCGCGTCGGCGTGCTGCACGCCTTCGCGCTCGCCTGCTTCGCCGAGGCTGTCGGCGTCGCCGGCAGTGTCCTGTGGTCTTCGCCGGCCGCCATCATGGCTGCGGCAGCGCTGCTCGGAGGCACGTTCATGGGCATCACCGCGCTCGGGCTGATGGCGGCGCGCGAGCGATCCGCCGCGGATCCGCGGCGTGTGCTGGCGCTCATGACCGCGAGCTTCGGCCTCGGACAGATTGTGGGCCCGCTGTTTGCCGGGTTTCTTTACGACCGGCTCGGCAGCTTCACCGTTGCGTCGTTCGCCGCCGCGCTTGCGTTGCTGGCGGCGGCACTGCTGGCGCTGCGCAGCGCACGCACAGGCTGACGCGACACATTGGCGTTCAGCGATGCGTGCGCGCAACAGGCTTCGACAAAATTCAGTCGCAATTTACGTTGTTCGCAGTTTGGCGCTGCTCCGGGCGCGACAATCCCGTATCATCATCGGCATCAGTAAAGACCTGAAATCGGCGGGCCGCCGCGTCAACGCGGGAAGGGCGTCGAGGAAAATCTATTGGGGGTGTCGATGCGCATTCTGCATGTTGTCGCCGCGGCTGCGGTCGCGGTGTCCTGCCTCGCTGTCGCTCCGCAAGCTTCCGCCCGCGAAGTGGTGCACTTCCGCGGCGATGCGCCTGCCGGCAGCATCGTGGTCCGCACCGGCGAGCGGCGGCTCTACTACGTGATCGGTGACGGCCGCGCCATCCGCTATTCGGTCGGCGTCGGCCGGCAAGGCAAGCAGTGGGCCGGCGCGACCCGGATCGACGGTAAGCACCTGCGTCCGGCCTGGTCGCCGCCGCCGGAAGTGAAGCGCGACAAGCCGTCGCTGCCCGACGTCATTCCGGGCGGCTCGCCGCGCAACCCGATGGGCGAAGCCGCGATGACGCTGAGCGGCGGCAGCTACGCGATCCACGGCACCAATGTGCCGCGCTCGATCGGCGGCTACGTCTCCTACGGCTGCATCCGCATGTACAACCACGATGTGCTCGACCTGTACCAACGGGTCGGCGTCGGCACCAGCGTGGTGGTGACGCGCTAAGCGCGGGTCGAGCCCGCGCCTGACGGCCTCGCGGCGGCTCTCCGGAGCCGCCGTTTGCGTTTGCGCCGTGCCGATGGGTCGCCGCGGCGACCGTCTGCGAACCGACGCGCCGCTGTGGCGCAGCGCGTTTCGCGCAACTGCGTCACTTCGTCGTGGCCGCGGGTGTTGAGAAACCCACGGCGCATTCCGACATCTTCCTCGGGCGGGCCTGCGTCTCGTGCAGGCGTCGCTTGAGGAGGTTTCGATGAACTATATGAAGACGGCCATCCTGCTGGCGGGCCTCACGGCTCTGTTCATGGCTGTCGG
>DASWSO010000662.1:0-1626 GCA_036402635.1 Xanthobacteraceae bacterium | reverse complement strand
CAGCGGCGCAAGACCCGAGAAGGACAGATTCCCATGAGCCAGCAAGCCGGATCCGACAAGGACCGCGTCATCATCTTCGATACCACCCTGCGCGACGGCGAGCAGTCGCCCGGCGCCACCATGACGCATGAGGAGAAGCTCGAAGTGGCCGAGCTGCTCGACGAGATGGGCGTCGACGTGATCGAGGCCGGGTTTCCGATCGCCTCGGAGGGCGATTTCCTCGCCGTCAACGAGATCGCCAAGCGTACCAGGAACGCGGTGGTCTGCGGCCTGTCGCGGACCGCGCCGAAGGACATCGATCGCTGCGCCGAGGCGATCCGGCCGGCGCAGCGGCGCCGCATCCACACCTTCGTGTCCACCTCGCCGGTGCACATGAAGTACAAGCTGCAGATGACGCCCGAGCAGGTGCTGGAGATGTCGATCGCCTCCGTCACCCGTGCGCGCAACCATACCGACGACGTGGAATGGTCGGCGGAGGACGGCACCCGCACCGAGCACGACTTCCTCTGCCGCTGCGTCGAGGCCGCGATCAAGGCGGGCGCGACCACCATCAACATCCCGGACACGGTCGGCTACACGGTGCCGGACGAGTACTACGCGATGTTCCGCATGCTGCAGGAGCGCGTGCCGAATGCCGACAAGGCGCGGTTCTCGGTGCACTGCCATAACGATCTCGGCATGGCGGTGGCGAACTCGCTCGCCGGCGTGCGCGGCGGCGCCCGCCAGATTGAAGTCGCGATCAACGGCATCGGCGAGCGCGCCGGCAACACCGCGCTCGAAGAGGTCGTAATGGCGATGCGGGTGCGCAACGACGTCTTGCCGTACTGGACCGGCGTCGACGCCACCATGCTGATGCGCGCGTCCAAGCTCGTGTCCGCGGTGACCTCGTTCCCGGTGCAGTACAACAAGGCGATCGTCGGACGGAACGCGTTCGCGCACGAATCCGGCATCCACCAGGACGGCATGCTGAAGAACACCCAGACCTACGAGATCATGACGCCGGAGAGCGTGGGCGTGAAGCAGACCTCGCTGGTGATGGGCAAGCATTCCGGCCGCCACGCCTTCGTCCACAAGCTGGAGGAGCTCGGCTACAAGCTCGCCGCCAACCAGCTGGAAGACGCTTTCGTGCGCTTCAAGGCGCTCGCCGACCGCAAGAAGCACGTCTACGACGAAGACATCGAGGCGCTGGTGGACGAGGAGATCGCGACCGCACAGGACCGCATCAAGCTCGTTTCGCTCACCGTGATCGCCGGCACCCATGGTCCGCAGCGCGCCACCATGAAGCTCGACATCGACGGTCGCCTCGCCATCGAGGAGTGCGAGGGCAACGGGCCGGTGGATGCCACCTTCAACGCCATCAAGGCGCTGGTGCCGAATGAGGCGGTGCTGGAGCTCTACCAGGTGCACGCCGTGACCGAGGGAACGGATGCCCAGGCGGAGGTCTCGGTGCGGCTCGCCGAGAACGGGAAATCCGTCACCGCCAAGGGGGCCGACCCCGACACGTTGGTGGCCTCCGCGAAGGCTTATCTCGGCGCGCTCAACAAGCTGATGATCAAGCGCCAGCGCACCAAGCCGGAAGCGATGGTGGCGAACTAGCGGATCGGACCGCGGCGCGGCACTCCTGCG
>DASWSO010000661.1:0-11669 GCA_036402635.1 Xanthobacteraceae bacterium | reverse complement strand
GCCCGTCCGGCCATCACCTTACCAGCCCTGCCGCAGCCCAGGAACCCGCGCCGTGCGCGCATCCGGACTGCCGATTCAGACGAAGGTCACATCCAGTCCGGGCAGCGGGATGCCGCGGACCTGCGTGCTCCAGCGCTCGCCCGGCGCGATGGAGAAGGCGCGTGTCAGCGTGCCGGTGGTGACGATCTCGCCTGCCGCGAGTTGCGGATTGTGCGGGTCGGCCGCGAGCAGCTCCACCAGATGGCGGAGCGCCGACAAAGGCCCGTCCAGCACGTTGAGACCCTTGCCGCGGTCGACCACGTCGCCGTCGCGCAGGATGTCCACTTCGAAATTCAGCAAACGGTCGTGCCAATCGGGCGCCTGCGCCACCGCCACATCGACGCGCTCCCCCAGCAGCAGCGCTCCGTGCAAGCCTCCGCTGGCGACACCGTCTGCCGCGGAGAACTGCCAGCCGGGAAAGCGCGACTGCACGACTTCGAACGCGTGCGCCACCCAGGCGACGCAGCCGAGGATCTGGCGGTCGTCCATGCCGGGCTGCGGCGCGGCGCCGATGCCGAAGGCGATCTCCGGCTCGATCTTCGGCTCGGCCTGGCCGGCGAGCGGAAAGCGGCTGCCGCCGGCCGGAAGGTCGTGCACGGTGGAGGCGTACATGTCGCCCCAGATCGGCGCATGCACGCCGTATTCCACCCACATCGCCCGGTTGGTGAAACCGATCTTGCGGCCGACCGGGGTCTCGCCGCGGGCCTGCCGCAGCCGGCGCAACGCGGCCGTCACCGCATAAGCCTCAGGCAAGCCGAAACCGGGCCGCCGCTGCGAGATCGGCGCGAGTTGCCCGCCCGCCGCTTGCGCCGCGATCACCTCGTCGGCGATCGCGCCAGCGTCATCGCGGGAAAATGTCGTTGTCATTCGGCAAGCACTCGACTGGCGGGAAAAAGAACTTCCACGAGGGTTCCGCCACTGCCGCCTCGCTTCACCTGAATGGCCGCGCCGTTGGCGCTGGCGAGCGCTTCCGTCAACGACAGCGCCACGTCCGGGGCGGCGGTCTTGCCACCCGCCACGGGGCCGGAGCCGTGGCCGTTTTGGCGCAAGGGCGGGCCGCAGTCACGGACCCGCAGCACCACCTCGCCGGTACCGTTCGCGGCGGTGGAGACGATCACCTGGCCGCCCGATCCGCTCGCCTTCAGCGAGGACGTGAGCAGGCTCAGCACGATCTGGCGGACCGAGGGCGCATCCGCCAGCACCGCCGGCAGATTGGCTGACGGTGCCGTACGGATGACGATGCGCGCCTGCTGGGCCTGCGCCTGCATGGCTCCGACGCATTGCCGCATGACATCGTTGAGCTGGACCGTGCCGAACGTGAGGTCGAGTTTGCCGGACGTGGCCTTGGATAGATCGACCAGTGCGTCCAGAACTCCCCTCGCCTGTTCGCCGGATTCGCGGATGCTGCGGAGATCGTCACGGTCGATCGCCGCGGCCGATCCGGATTGCCGCTCCAGCATGGCTTCGACCCGGTCGAGGATGAGATTGATCGGAATGCGCACCTGATCGTCGATCCGGCTCAAGAGCTCAGTCCCGGCGCCCACGGCGTTGTCCGGTGCCTGCTTGGCGGCGGCGAGTTCCCCCTCGCGGCCTTTCGAGGCGTTCAGATTGCGGAACACCGCGCAGAACTTCGGGGGCGTGTCGGCGATGCGCCCGATCGTCAGCACCAGCACCAGCGGCCGGCCGTCGCGCAGCCGGCCGACCACCTCGCGGCCGTGGTTGGAGGTGCCGGCGGAGCCGCTGCGGGTCAGGCTCCCGAGGTAATCGACGATGCGGCGATGGCTCTCGGGTGCGAACAGATGCAGGAACGAGCGGTCCTCGAGGTCGTCCGCCGTGTAGCCGAACAACGCTTCTGCGCTCGGGTTCGCCGATACGATGCGGCCGTCGCGATCGAGCACGATCACGCCGTCGGTGGCGGTATCCAGGATCAACCTGAGCTCGCGCACGCGCGCGGCGTCCGGCTCCGCCCGGCTGGCGGCGCGCTGCACGGGCGGCGTCAGCACCAGCAGCATGCTGCGCTCGCCATTGCTGCCGATCGTGAACAGCCGCCCGTCCACCCGCAGCGTTGCGCCACCGGCGCGGCGGATCCAGACCGGCCGCTCCGCCTCGCTCTCGGGCGCCGAGCTGTGCCGGTCGGCGAACAAGCCGGCGAGCCCGCCGGCTGCCGCCAAGGCATCGATATCGGCATAGCCGGTCAGTTCGAAAAACGCCCGGTTCGCGAGCAGCAGCGCGTCGCCTCGGTAGATCAGCACCGCGCTCGGAAGCCGGTTGAGGGTGGCGAGCGCGAGGCTTGCCGCCGCGACCGGGTCTATCGCCGCGGCGCGCTGTTGATCGGTGGCCAGTTGACCGCGCAGCGCGTCGGCAAGCTCCTCGCCGCGGATTTCCGCATGCGGGTCCGGCTCCCGGTCCGGCAAGCTCATGTCGGGCTGGATAGCGGTGGCGCCTTCCGCCTGGGGGCGAGGGCGGAGCACACGGGCGATTTCCTGGAACGCGTGGCTCTCGAAGGGCGATAATCCGGCGCGCTTGTCGACCGTCACCCCGGCGCGGAACGGCACGACGTTTTCCGCGTCTGCCGGCGCCGGTGAGCCCCCATGCGCCACGGAGGGATAGCGCGCCGCGATCACCGCCGCGACGCGCGGCGCATCGCGGCACACGCCGAACCCGCGGTAGCCCGCGAAGCTGCGATCGCGGTCAAGCACCGGGAGGCCGGAGAGCACGACCGGCAGCCGGTGCTCGGCTGCCTCGACCGGCCATTCGACCTGGATATTGCTCCAGGTCTCACGCGACGCGAGCGCTTCCGCCACGTGGCCCTCGGAGTCGAGGCCGAGCACCGACGCCACCTCTTTCCACGGCAGCCCGAGCGCAGCCGCGGTGGGCGTGCCGGCCAGCGCCGTAAAGTCGCCCGGCTCGATCTGCAGCCGGCTTTCCAGGTCCATGCTCCACAGGAAGCGGAGCGGATGATGCCGCTCGACGAAGCGCGCATAAGCGTCGGCGAAAAAGTGCCCCTCGCCGTCCTGCGGCTGCGGTCCGTCGGCCGACCACGCACCGCTCGCGACCGGAGCCCCGGCGGGCTGCGTCGGCGCGTATGCCGTCCCTGCTGGCGGAGCGCCGTCGAACGTTGCCAGCAGGATCACGGTCTCGCCGGCGCCCAGCCTCTCGAGCTGCAACCGGCCGGCAGCCGATTCGACGGAAGCCGACCCGTCCGCCAGCGCCTTGGCGGCCGCATCCGCCGCACCCAGCGCCTCGAGCGTCGCGAATGCCTCCACCAGCGCGCTCACCGCCGCGCCGGCTTGCAACAGGCTGCCGTCGGCCGCGAAAACGGCTTGATTGGGACTATCGCCGAGAATACCGCGGACACGTTCGGCGAACGGCAGGTGCTCTCGCGCTGATTCGCTCACAATCACCAAAGTACAGGTGCCGGCAGCAATGCGCAGCCGGGAACATGCGCACAGGGCCGGACTGCCAAAGCGGCCGAGCCCGCGCAGTTTCGCCAGCTGCACCGCGCCATCGTCCGGCAGCGATGCCGGCAGGCGAGCGACGTCGGCACCCGGAGCTTCGTCGGGCGAGAAGCGGCGGTTGAGCAGCGCCGCCGGCGCGAGGCCGAACAATGCGGCGCCGGCGGCGTTCGCCCACAGCACCCGCACGCCGTCGGTCGACCAGAGCAGGGCCGGCGCCGGATCGAAGGCGTGCGCCGCAAGCCGCGGCTCGCGGGCCAGTTCGAGCATCGAATTGTCTGGAACCATGTATGGGCGGGGTCACGGCGCAAGGCGTGCTGCGGCCACCGTAGACGAAAGCCGACCGCCGCTGCTAGCCGCCAGGGCGCGGCAGCACGGGCTTAATTGCCCGGATGGCGTGCCCACCTTCGCGCCGCTATTCTACCGGAGCAGCCGTGGCTGCAGCCGGATGATTTCTAGGCGAGAAGGAGACGACGATGGCGAAGAATCCGATGGGCAACTTCGATATCCCGCCGGAAATGCGCAATGTTGCCGAGCAAAGCGTGGTGCAGGCGCGGCAGGCGTTCGACGGTTTCATGAACGCGGCGCAGAAGGCGCTCGGCAAGGTGGAAGAACAAGCTGCGGCGGCGCAGGAAGGCGTCAAGGGTGCCGGCAAGAAAGTCATGAGCTTCGCCGAACAGAATGTGGCCAATTCGTTCGACTTCGCCGAGCGGCTGGTGCGCGCCAAGGATGTCGAAGAAATGATGCGCATCCAGGCCGAGTTCGTGCGCTCGCAGATGGAGACTCTGGCGGGCCAGGCTAAAGAGTTGGGCCAGGGCCCAGCACAAGCGGCCCGGGAAGCGCCGAAGAGCGGCAATCCCCGCAAATAATCTATGCTGCAATGCATTATAATGTTGCATTGCAGCATAGTGGCTGCTATAAGTCCTGCGTGCATTTGAAATGAGCGCTCGGCTCCGGCCGAGGCCTATTTCGTCGCCGGACCGCTGAACGGGCGGGGGTTCGGATCGCGACCGCTCCGCCCGACAGCAGGATGTGTGTCATGGCAGAGGCTAAGAAGACCGCGAAAGTTGCGGCACTGCCGCTCGTGCAGGCGAGCGAATCGGTGAAGTCCCAGTTCGAGAAGAGCTTTGCGCAGTTCGACGTTCCGCGCATCGAGGTGCCGGCCGCCTATCGCGACCTGGTCGAAAAGGGCATCTCGCAGGCGAAGCAGAACTACGAGCGGCTCAAGACCGTCACCGAAGAGGCGAGCGAGCTGGTCGAGACCACCTATGCGACCGCCACCCGCGGCGCGTCGGAATACGGCGTGAAGCTGCTCGAGGCGCTGCGCGCCAACGCCAATGCGCACTTCGATTTCGCGCAGAACCTGCTGGCGGTGAAGTCGCCGTCGGAGATGGTCGAGCTTTCGACCGCGCATGCCCGCAAGCAGTTCGAGACGCTCTCGGCGCAGAGCAAGGAGCTTGCCTCGCTGGCGCAGAAGGTGTCGACCGAGACTGCCGAGCCGATCAAGGCCGGCTTCTCGAAGGCGTTCAACGCCGTCGCCTGAGGCGATATAGGGCCGCGCCGGAACGGCGCGCCTTTCAGTGTAAGTGTTGTGTTGCGTTCAAACGGCAGGCCCCCGCCTGCCGTTTTTGTTTTGAGTCCCGGACGCGGTGCGGCGTGCAAACGCTGCGCCGCGCCCGGGGCATTATTCTACCGACGCCCGCTGATGCGCTTCGGCGCCGCGCGCCGCGCCACCGTATGCGCCGAGCCGCGCGCCGGCGCGTCGAGATCGGCGGCAACCTCGGCATATTCCAATAGGGGCAGCGCGACCGGAAGCGTGCCGCTGCGCCGCGGCTTCTGGCGGTTTTCCGAGTGCGGACGCTTGACGGCGTCGGCGCGCGCGAGCGCCTCCACCGGCGGCAGGTCCTCGGTCAGCCGCGCCAAGAGCGGCGTGAGATCCTCAAGCCGCTCGGCCACCACGTGGATCACCCCCTTCTCCTCCTGCATGCGGCCGGTGGCGGCGACGTAGCGCGCGCCCATCACCACCATGCGGAAGCGCTCGAACACCTTCGGCCACACGATGATGTTGGCGATCCCGCTCTCGTCCTCGATGGTCATGAAGATGACGCCCTGCGCCGAGCCGGGCCGCTGCCGGATCGTAACGAGGCCGGAGACGCGCACGCGCGTGCCGGCCTTGGTGGTGCGCAACTGCTCGTTCGGCATGATGCGCAGGCGTGCGAGGTCCGCGCGCAGGAACGCGGCCGGATGCGCGCGCAGCGACAGGCTGAGGAAGCGGTAGTCGTTGACCACCTCCTCGCCGAGCGGCATCGCCGGCAGCGCTACGGGGGGCTCGGAGAATCCGGAAGTGGAAGCTTCAATTTTCCCCCGCGCCGTGCTGCGCCCGCTCTCCCCGCCTGCGGGGAGAGCGTCGGGGTGGGGAAGAGTCTCGATGAGCGCGGCTGGCGGAGGCTCCCTCTCACCTGGCGCTTGGGGAGAGGTGAACAGCGGCAGCGCGTCCTGGTCGCCGGCGCGGCCGAGCGCCTTCACGGCCCACAGCGCCTGCCGCCGCGTCAGCCCGAGCGAGCCGAAGGCGTCGGCATCGGCCAGCCTTTCGAGCACGCGCGGGCTTAAGCCCGTGCGCTGCCACAGATCGCTCACCGAGGTGTACGCCATTATGCGACGGGCGAGGATAAGCTCCGCATCGTCCTGCGAAATCCCTTTGATCGCGCGAAAGCCCATCCGCATCGCATGCTCGGCGCGGATGTCGCCTTGCATCGCCTGATGCATCGCATGCACGCGCCGCGCAGCCCGCGGGCCGTGCTCCAGGGTGTAATCGTAGTCAGAGCGATTGATGTCGACCGGCCGCACTTCCACGCCGTGCTCGCGGACGTCGCGCACGATCTGCGCCGGCGCGTAGAAACCCATCGGCTGCGAGTTCAACAGCGCCGCCGCGAACACATCGGGATAGCGGCATTTCAGCCAGGCCGAGGCATAGACCAGGAGCGCGAAGCTCGCCGCGTGGCTTTCCGGAAAGCCATATTCGCCGAACCCCTCGATCTGGCTGAAGCAGCGCTCGGCGAATTCGCGCTCGTAGCCTTTCGCCGTCATGCCGTTGATCATCTTGTCGCGGAACGTGCCGATCGTGCCGGTGCGCTTGAAGGTCGCCATGGCGCGGCGCAGCTTGTCGGCTTCGCCGGGCGTGAAGCCGCCAGCGTCAATGGCGATCTTCATCGCCTGCTCCTGGAACAGCGGCACGCCAAGCGTGCGTTTGAGAATTTTCTTCAGCGCGTCTTTGTTGCCTCGCTTTGGCGAGGGAATGACGGGATCTTCCACGCCCTGACGGCGTCGCAGATAGGGGTGCACCATGTCGCCCTGGATCGGGCCGGGGCGCACGATCGCAACTTCGATCACGAGATCATAGAATTGCCTCGGCGCGAGCCGCGGCAGCATCGACATCTGCGCACGGCTTTCGACCTGAAACACACCGATCGAATCGGCGCGGCACAGCATGTTGTAGACAGCTTTCTGCTCAGCCGGGATCGACGCAATCGTCAGCCTCGGTCCTCCATAATGTTTCTGGATGAGGTCGAACGCTTTCCGGATACAGGAAAGCATCCCGAGACCCAGGACATCGACTTTGAGGAGATTCAGAGCATCGAGGTCGTCCTTGTCCCACTCGACGTGAGTGCGCTTTTCCATCGCCCCGTTCATGATTGGAACGACCTCGTCGAGGCGGCTGCGGGTAATGACAAAACCTCCGACATGCTGCGAGAGGTGACGCGGGAAGCCTTGGATCTGCTTGGCGAGGAAGATGATCTGCGCGACGCGGGGACTTTCGGGATCGAGCCCGGCTGCACGCAAAGCGTCGAGGCGCACATTCCCGCCGCCCATACCCCAGATCGAGGAGGCAAGCGCGCCGATCATATCCTCCGAGAGACCGAAGACCTTGCCGACCTCGCGGATCGCCGAGCGGCCGCGATAGCTGATCACCGTCGCGGCGATGCCTGTGTGCTCGCGGCCATAGTGACCGTAGATATGCTGGATCACCTCTTCGCGGCGCTCGTGCTCGAAGTCGACGTCGATATCGGGAGGCTCGCCGCGATTCTCGGAAATGAAGCGCTCGAACAGCAGTTGGTGTCTCTCGGGATCAACCTCGGTAATGCCAAGGCAGTAGCAAACAGCTGAGTTCGCCGCGGAGCCGCGCCCTTGGCAGAGGATCTCTTTTTCTCGTGCGAACTGCACGATGTGATGCACGGTGAGAAAAAACGGAGCGTAGTCGCGCGCCGCGATAAGCTTGAATTCATGCTCAAGCCGTTCACGCACGCGCGGCGGAATCTCTCTCGGATACCGCTTGGCGGCACCTTTCCAGGTGAAGCATTCGAGGGCTTGTTGCGGGGTGGCAAAGCTCTCGCGATTTTCTTCTGGATATTCCGACGAGAGTTGATCGAGAGAAAAAGTAAGCGCTTCGCTCAGACGCAAGGTCTCGGCAATCGCTTCCGGTGCATCGCTAAAGAGTCGCGCCATCTCGTCTGGAAACTTCAAATGCCGTTCGGCATTTGCTTCGAGCTTTCGTCCGGCGGCATCGATCGTGACATGCTCCCGAATGCAGGTGAGCACGTCCTGTAACGGCTGCCGTTCCAGGTGGTGATGGCGCACGTCGTTTACGGCGATGAGCGGGATGCCTGCATCGCGAGCAAGCCTTGCGCGCGCCGCCAATCTTGCCCGGTCGTTTCCCCGATAGAGCATGTTGGCGGCAAGCCGCAGCCTGCCGGACGCGGCCTCGCGAAGACGCGAAAGAAACAGCGGAACTCTGTCGCTCGTCTTGTCGGCGCGTGGGCGTCGTTCCGCTTTAAATGAACGCAACTCCGTAACAGGGGCGGAAAATGCTGCGATACTTGCCGCGGCCGGTCCTCCGGCATCCCTCTGTCTGTCTGCTCCCGTTGACGGGATAAAGCACGCTGGAGAAGCCACTTCGGTCCGACGCTGCATCTCCGTCTTATCCTGCACGAAGAAGGACGTGCGCGTGTGATGCAGGAATTTTGCTGGCGCGCTGCGGGTGCTGGCCGCCATCACGATCAGCTCCAGCCCCTCGCTGAATTCCAGGAGGTCATCGAGATAAAGAATGCATTCGCCCTTCGCGGCCCGCAGGTTGCCGCGCGTGAGCAGACGGCAAAGCCGACCCCACCCGTCCCGATCGCGTGGATAGGCGAGGATGTCGGGCGTATCGTCGGCGAACACCAGGCGTGCGCCGGGATGATAGCGCAGCGATAATTTTTTCTCGCGTTTCTCGAGATGCGCCCGCACAACACCGGCAACCGAATTGCGGTCGCATAGGCCGATTCCGGCGTAGCCCAGGTACTCCGCTTGTCCGATCAATTCCCCCGGATGCGAAGCGCCGTAGAGGAAAGAGAAGTTCGATGCGACAGCGAATTCCACATAACGCGTCGTAGGTTTCAGCGGTTCTGGCGGCTTCTTGTTCTCGTCCTCGCATGGCGGAGATTGCAGAAGTTTTTTCATGATGCTCATGCGAAAAACCCATGCATGAACCAGAGGGGGAAACGCTCCTCCCATTCTTGATCGCGATAGAGCCCCTCCCGGAACAGCCAGAAACGTCGGCCGGCACGATCCTCGACGCGGAAATAATCGCGCGTGCGTCCTTCAAGGTCGGTCCACCATGCTGCTTCGATGCGCTCGGGGCCGTCGGCGCTAGCGACCTCATGCCAGGCGCGACGCCATTGAAATTTGATTGGAGGTTTATCCACCTCCATGGGTGCGACCTGGATGCGCTCCGGCTTGGCCAAGAGCCTGAGCGGGCGTGGTGCGAGCTCGACAGCTGCACGAAAGCGCCGGAAACCCTCCCAGCCATTTTCCCGCCGTGTGATGGAAAGCTGCGCCGGCAGCGCCGCAGCGGCGAGTTCCGGGATGTGGCTGTCCTGCGCGACGAGACGCGCGATGCGGCGGCTGCCGAGGCGAGCCGCGAGCCGATCGACAAGGCCGTCAAGCTCAGCGGCATTCTCCTGATGGCCAAGGTTGACCTGCTCGGGCCGCAACGGTTCGGCAGCCAGCACCGAGAGGCGGGCGAGATCGAAGCCGAAGCCGGGATCGAGCTCGTCGCCGACGGCAGCCAGCCGTTCGACGAACAGTTTCCGGATCGCCTGCGGATCGCGGATCGGCCGCGACGTTCCGGCATCGATGCAGCGCACCGCGCCGTCGGTGCGGAACAGCCGCAGCTCCACGCGTCGCGCGCCTTCGCCGCGCTGCTCCAGCATGACGGCGAGCCGTGCCGCCAGCCGCTGGGTGACGGCTAGCACGTCCTCCTCGCGCGCGATCGGCTCGGCGAACGGCTGCTCGGAAAAATACGGCGGCACCGGCAGCCGCGGGCTGAGCGGCTCGCGCTCGCGCCCGAGCGCACGATCGAGCTGCCGCAGCAAGCCGCCGCCGAAACGCGCCGCCAGCGGACTGCGCGGCAGATCGATGATATCGGCGATGCGCTTGAGGCCGACGCGCTTGAGCACCGCGACGGTGTCGTCGGGAAGCCGCAATGCGGCAAGCGGCAGCGGCGCGAGCAGCGTGCGTTCGGCGCCTGACGCGACGATCCGCGCTTCGGAAAAATGCGATGCGGCCCAGGCGGCGCCGATCGTATCGGCGATAGCGGCGCGGAGCGCGAAGCCGAAGCGCGTCAGCCGCGTGGCTAGATCGCTCAGCAGCGCCGCTTCGCCCCCGAACAGATGCGCGCAGCCGCCGATGTCGAGCAGCAGCCCGTCGGATCCTTCTGTTGCGACCAGCGGCGTGTAGCGCACGCACCAGTCGGCGATCGCGTCGCGGAGCTGCGCGTCGGCGCTCGCGTCTTCTGGTACGGCATCGAGATCGGGATGCATTGCGCGCGCTTGCGCCAGCGCCAGCCCGCATCCCAGCCCGAGCCTTTCGGCAGCTTCGTTGACGGCGACCAGTTGCTCGGCATTGCCGCGCTTGCCGACGACCGCGAGCGCGGCCTTAGGCGGCGCCTGCCGCGCGACGCGGTCGGTCGGCAACCGCTTCAGCCAAAGGCTGAGGATGCGTTGACGCGAGTTGGAAACGCTGGTCGACACAATTCCACTCCAACATCCAGGAACCGAGAACACCGCGGCGATTGCGGATAAGCTGCACGGCGATGGCAGGCGGCCCGATGCCGTGCCGGGTCGGCGCGGAAGCAGCCGGGCCGACGATCCAGCGTGTGTCGGCGGGCGTGGCCTCGGCCGACGGCGCCGCGCGCAGCAACAGCGCGAGCCCGCCGCGTTCGGCGGCGGCGAGCGAGAGCCGGCGCACCGCGACATCCCCGACGCCGCGCTGGGTGCGCAGTTCGCCAATGACGGCGCCGACCGCGCGGCAGCGCAGCGCCTCTTCCATCGCCCACAGGACATCGCGGGCATGCGCGGCCGTGACGATGACGAGCCGCTCCGGCGCCAAACCGATCTCGTCGAGGCCCAGCCCATACGGCGCGCCGCTTTCGCGCGTCGCCGTCTCCTCGGCGATCCACAGCACGGCGCGCGCAGGCGCGCGGGCGGCGAGCGTCAGCGTGAAGCCGGTGGCGGAAGCGATCTCGGCCTCGCCGGTGGCGGCGATCTCATGCAGGGCGCCGCGCCGCAGCCCGCCGCCGAGCGCGGCGTCGACCGCCGGCACGCCGAACGGCGAGAGCGCGGCCGGATCGTCCTCCAGCACCGCCGGACGGCCCTCCAGGCTCAGGATCGTGCGGCGCAGCGACGCGATGAATCCGCCGTCCTGCCCGCTATGCGCGCGTTCCGAGGTCGGCTTGAACGGCCGTGCGGCGGCTTCCATGCTGTCCGAGTCCTGACGGGCTCCGGAGGCTCACGGCCCCGAAGATTGTTCCTGATTTGTTCTCATTGATTCCCGAGGCCGGGAGTTCCGTCAAGCAATCTGTGGACGCCGTTGGCGTCTGGCGCAAAAAGCGCGGACTCACGCAAGCGGCGCCGAAGACCGCCAAGCTCGCGAAAAGCCGAAGCCGCGCACGCCGCCGCCTGCGAAACCGGCGCGGCCACCCAAACGACGCGACAGCGGGTCCGAGCAGGTCCGCGACAGGCGCAAGGGTGCCCCGACCCGCTGCTCGGCCACGGGACCCGGCGGCGCTTCCGTGCGTTCTCCATCGCGGAACCGCTCACCTGGAGACGCGCCATGCCGAAGCCGGGCCTATTCGTTGCG
>DASWSO010000660.1:0-3148 GCA_036402635.1 Xanthobacteraceae bacterium | reverse complement strand
CACGAAAGGAAAACGCAATGTCGATCGCTTTGAAGAAAGCCTTGCATGCGCTTGCCGCCGTTCTGACGATCGCCGCCGCGTCGCCGGCTGCGAGTGCGCTCGCGCAAGCGCCATCGAGCGTGCTGCCGACAGGCGGTGGTCAGGCGCTGATCGATACGTCGGACAGCGTCATGCTGCTGCTTGACCACCAGGCGGGTCTCTTCCAAACCGTGAAGGATATCAGCGTCTCCGAGCTGCGGGCGAACACCGCGATGCTGGCGAAACTGGCAACGCTGCTGAAGATTCCGGTGATCACAACGGCGTCGGAGCCGAACGGTCCGAACGGACCGCTGATGCCGGAAATCCATCAGTTCGCGCCGCACGCGGTCTACGTGCCGCGCAAGGGCGAAGTGAACGCCTGGGACAACGAAGACTTCGTCAAGACGGTGCGCGCCACCGGCCGCAAGACCTTGATCATGGCAGGCGTATGGACCAGCGTCTGCGTGATGTTCCCGGCGCTCGACGCCAAGGCGGCCGGGTTCAAGGTCTATGCGGTGATCGACGCGTCCGGCGATCCGAGCGAGCTCGCCTCGCGGACGACGCTGGCGCGCTTCATCCAGAGCGGCGTCATTCCGACCTCGACCAACGCGGTGCTGTCGGAGACCCACCGCACCTGGAATCGCCCGGAAGCGGCCGAGCTCGCCAAGCTCTACGCGCTGGTGGCGCCGAACTACGCCGCCGTGATGGAGAGCTACCAGAAGGCGCAGGACGTGGCCAAGCAGGCCAAGTGAGGCCGCACGCTTTTCGCGCGGCCGGCGGCAATCTCGCCGCCCGCTGCGAAGCACCGAAGCAACCGCGTCAACCCGGCCGTGGAGGATCGAGATGGCAAGCACGATCACGACAAAGGACGGAACCAGCATCTATTACAAGGACTGGGGAAGTGGGCAGCCGGTGGTGTTCAGCCACGGGTGGCCGCTCACGGCCGACGCGTTCGAAGACCAGATGTTCTTCCTGGCGTCGCACGGCTATCGCGTCATCGCGCATGATCGCCGCGGCCACGGGCGCTCGAGCCAGCCCTGGCAAGGCAATGACATGGATACCTATGCGGACGATCTGGCGCAGTTGGTGGAGCAGCTCGACATCTCCGGTGCGGCGCACGTCGGCCATTCGACCGGCGGCGGCGAGGTCGCGCGCTATATCGGCCGCCACGGCACCAAGCGCGTCGCCAAGGCCGTGCTGATCAGTGCGGTGCCGCCCGTGATGGTGAAGAGCGAAAAGAATCCGGGCGGAACCCCGATCGAGGCGTTCGATCAGATCAGGGCCAATGTGCTCGCCGACCGCTCGCAGTTCTTCAAGAATCTCAGCATGCCGTTCTACGGCTACAACCGGCCGGGCGCCGCGATCTCCGACGGGGTGCGGGATTCGTTCTGGCTGCAGGGCATGCTGGCCGGCATGCCGGCCAGCTATTTCTGCGTCAAAGCGTTTTCGGAAACCGACATGACGGAGGACCTGAAGAGGATCGACGTGCCGACCCTCGTCCTGCATGGCGACGACGATCAGATCGTGCCGTTCGCCGCTTCGGCGCTACTTTCAGCCAAGCTGGTCAAGAACGCCAAGCTGAAGGTCTACGAGGGCGGCTCGCACGGCATCTGCACGACCGAAAAGAACAGGGTCAACGCCGACCTGCTCGAATTCCTCACGGCGTAAATCCCTGGCGCAGCACCCCGGGTCGGGTGCCGCGCGGCACTGGCCAAACGCCTCCCCGAGTCATACCTGTCCGCAATCAACGTCCGGGAGACGCGCCTTGTCCGGCTTCCTCTATAACCTCGTCCCGTTCGCGGTGATCGCGGTCGCCGTGGTGCTGCTGCTCGGCCTGTGGAACATGATGCGCGGCGGCTCGCCCAACACCTCGCAGCGGCTGATGCGCTGGCGGGTGGGGCTGCAGTTCCTGGCGATCATCATTATCATGGCGGCGCTATGGGCGACGGCGCGCTAGCCGGGCGCCGCGAGGGGCTGCGATGGTCGTCCTGAACCGCATCTACACGCGCCAAGGCGACGACGGCACCACCGCCCTCGGCAGCGGCGAGCGGCGGCCGAAGCACGATCTGCGGGTGTCGGCCTACGGCACCACCGACGAGCTCAACGCGGTGCTGGGAGTGGTGCGGCTGCACACGGCCGCCGAGCCCGACGTGGATGCCATGCTGGCGCGCATCCAGAATGATCTGTTCGACCTCGGCGCCGACCTGTGCGTGCCGCAGGCGGACAGCGACGCCCGCTCCCGGCTCCGGCTCGCCTCCAGCCAGGTCGAGCGGCTGGAGCAGGAAATCGACGCAATGAACGCCGAACTGCAGCCGCTGCGCTCGTTCGTGCTGCCCGGCGGCACGCCCGCCGCCGCCCATCTGCACCTGGCGCGGACCGTCTGCCGCCGCGCCGAGCGGCTGATCGTCGATCTCGCCGGCCGCGACGGCGAGGCGGTCACGCCGGCGGTGATCCAGTACGTCAACCGGCTGTCCGATTTCCTGTTCGTCGCCGCCCGCTTCATGAACCAGCGCGGCGCCCGCGACGTGCTGTGGGAGCCCGGCCGCAACCGCTGAAAAAAGCCGTCGCGGGCCAGATTGCGGTTTGTTGACACTGCGGCGGCGTGGCCATTACGGTGCGCCCGCCTCAGCGGCATCGGGCATTCCGCGCCCGGGAGAACAACCGCCTCATGAAGATCCTCGTGCCCGTCAAGCGGGTCGTCGATTTCAACGTCAAGGTCCGCGTCAAATCTGACGGTTCGGGCGTCGAACTCGCCAACGTCAAGATGTCGATGAACCCGTTCGACGAGATCGCGGTCGAGGAGGCGCTGCGCCTGAAGGAAGCCGGCAAGGCCACGGAGATCGTGGTGGTTTCGGTCGGGCCGCAGCAGGCGCAGGAGACCATCCGCACCGCGCTCGCCATGGGGGCCGACCGCGGCATCCTGGTGAAGACCGACGGCGCCGCTGTGGAGCCGCTGGCAGTCGCCAAGATCCTCAAGGCCATCGCCGCCGAGGAGCAGCCCGGCCTGATCATCCTCGGCAAGCAGGCGATCGACGACGATTGCAACCAGACCGGTCAGATGCTGGCGGGGCTGCTCGGCTGGCCGCAGGGCACCTTCGCGTCCAAGCTCTCGGTCGAGGAAGCCGGCCTG
>DASWSO010000659.1:0-3356 GCA_036402635.1 Xanthobacteraceae bacterium | reverse complement strand
GGTTCAGCTTGGCTCGGGTGTCGCTTGTCGATCGAATAGCGCTCTGGCTGCAGCGGCTGCGGTTCGACGTTCGCGGAAATTCAGACTGAAACACGCCCCGGGCCCTCACCTCCCTTGGCATCCGCACGGCTTTGCGTCATTGTCGACCGACGGGGCCACTGGCGGTCGCCCCGTCGCCCAAGGCCCGCAAGGCCCAAGCACCGCCTCCTTCAGCGCATGGAGGAGGCCCGCATGTCGGCTTCGCGCTTCTTCATCTCCCCGCACGACCTCTGGAAACTGATCGGCACCGGCGCGCGCCCGCAGGTGATCGACGTCCGCCGCCGCGACGTGTTCGAGGCGGCGCCCGGCGTGATCCCGGGCGCGGTCTGGCACGATCCGGCCGCCGGCATGGGCTGGATGGCGGCGCTCGACCGCACGCGGCCGATCGCGATCGCCTGCAAGTTCGGCCACCACCTGAGCCAGGCCGCCGCCGCGCATCTGCGCGCCGACGGCGTCGACGCGCAGGTGCTGGAAGGCGGCTACGCGGACTGGACCGCGGCCGGCCTGCCGCTGGTCGACCGGGCCGCGCTGATGCGCTTCGCCCCGCGCCGGCCGAGCCTCTGGGTGACGCGACGGCGGCCGAAGATCGACCGCATCGCCTGCCCCTGGCTGGTCCGCCGCTTCATCGATCCGGACGCCCGCATCCTGTTCGTCGACCCGCCGGAAGTGGCGAACGTCGCCAACGAAACCGGTGCGGTTGCGTTCGACATCGACGGGGTCGAACTGAGCCATGTCGGCGAGCGCTGCAGCTTCGACACCATGCTGCGCATCTTCAACCTCGAAGCCGAGCCGACGCTGGCGCGGGTCGCCACCATCGTGCGCGGCGCCGATACGGCGCGCGCCGACATCGCGCCGGAGGCGGCCGGCCTGCTGGCGGTGTCGCTCGGCCTCTCGGCGATCGCCGAAGACGACGATCACGCCCTGCTCGAGCGCGGCTTCGTGATCTATGATGGGCTGTTCGCCTGGGCGCGCTACGCCGCCGAAGAGCGTCACAACTGGCCCGCCAAGGCAGCGTGAAGATGTCCGCAGATACGTCCGTCAACGCCACTGCCGCTGCGCCGGGTCACGCCCCGGCGCACGGCGTCTCCATGGGCGAGGCGTTCCGGGTGTGGAGCCGCATCGCGCTGCTGAGCTTCGGCGGCCCGGCCGGACAGATCGCCGTGATGCATCGCATCCTGGTGGAGGAGAAGCGCTGGATCTCCGAGAGCCGGTTCCTGCACGCGCTCAACTACTGCATGCTGCTGCCCGGCCCGGAGGCGCAGCAGCTCGCCACCTATGTCGGCTGGCTGATGCACAAGACCCGCGGCGGCCTGATGGCCGGCATCCTGTTCGTCCTGCCCGGCGCCGTCGCCATCATGGCGCTGAGCATCGTCTATGCGCTCTACGGCAAGGTCGGGTTCGTCGCCGCGCTGTTCTTCGGGCTGAAGGCCGCCGTGCTGGCGATCGTGGTCGAGGCGGTGGTGCGGGTCGGCAAGCGTTCGCTCAAGAACAACGTGATGCTGGCGCTGGCGGCCGCCGCCTTCCTCGGCATCTTCTTCTTCCAGGTGCCGTTCCCGGTGATCGTGTTCGGCGCCGCGCTGATCGGCTATGCCGGCGGCTTGGCCGGGCTGCCGGCGTTCGACGTGAAGGCTGCGCACGGGCCGGCCGGGGCTAAGCTCGCAGTGGTCGACGCGCTGCTCGGCGACGCATTGCCGGCGCATGCGCGGCCGAACGTCGCCGGCGCGCTGCGCGTCTCGGCGGTGTGGCTGGCGCTCTGGCTCATTCCGGTGGCGGCGCTGCTGCTGACGCTCGGGCCCGCCAACGTGTTCAGCCAGATCGCGGTGTTCTTCAGCAAGATGGCGATGGTGACGTTCGGCGGCGCCTATGCGGTGCTGGCCTACGTCGCGCAGGAGGCGGTCGAGCGCTATCACTGGCTGCAGCCCGGCGAGATGCTGGACGGGCTCGGCATGGCCGAGACCACGCCCGGCCCGCTGATCATGGTGCTGCAGTTCGTGGGCTTCATGGCGGCGTTCCGCGATCCCGGCACGCTCTCGCCGCTCACCGCCGGCGTTCTCGGCGGCCTGCTCGCCACCTGGGTGACGTTCGCGCCGTGCTTCCTGTGGATCTTCCTGGGCGCGCCGTTCATCGAGCGGCTGCGCGGCCATGTCGCGCTCGGCGCCGCGCTCTCGGCGATCACCGCGGCGGTGGTCGGCGTGATCCTCAACCTGGCGGTCTGGTTCGCGATCCACACCGTGTTTGCCGAGGTGCGGCCGGTGCGCGCCTACGGCCTCGCGTTCGGCGCGCCGGTGCCCACGAGCGTGAACGGCTGGGCGCTGCTGTTGTCGGTGGCGGCCGCGGTCGCGATCTTCCGCTTCAAGGCCGGCATGCTGCCGACGCTCGCGGCCTGCGCGGCTGCCGGCGTGCTGCTGTACCTGGCGGGGCTGCGGTGAACCACGCCGGTGTCATGCGTCAGCGGTCGCGGCGCATGGTGCCTTCGTGCCAGCGCCGCAGCAGCAGATGGGTCGCGGCCGAGAGCGCCGCGAAGATCGCGATGCCGGCGACCGAAAGCAGCAGCAGCGCCGCGAACATGCGCGGGATGTTGAGTCGGTAGCCGGACTCGGCGATGCGGTAGGCGAGCCCGGAGCCGGCGCCGGCCGAGCCGGCCGCGATCTCCGCCACCACCGCGCCGATCAGCGAGAGCCCGCCGGCGATGCGCAGGCCGGCCATGATCGACGGCAGCGCCGACGGCAGCTCCAGCATGCGCAGCCGCTGCCAGCGCGACGCGCCCTGCAGCCGAAACAGATCGGAGAGGTCGCGATCGACCGCGTTGAGGCCGAGCGTGGTGTTGGCGAGCACCGGGAAGAACGCGACGATCCAGGCGCAGGCCAGCACCGCGGCATGCTGCGGCAGGTAGATCAGGAGCAGCGGCGCGATCGCCACCACCGGCGTCACCTGCAGGATCACGGCATACGGATAGAGCGAGTATTCGAGCAGCCGCGACTGGTGAAACAAGACACCGAGCGCGACCCCGCCGCAGAACGCCAGCGCGAGCCCCTCGAAGGTCGTGACCAGCGTCGCGGCGAGCGAGCCGGATAACAGCGTCCAGTCGCGCGCCAGCGTGGCGAGGACCAGGAGCGGCCCCGGCACGATGTAAGGCGGGATGGCGTTGACGCGGACCACGAGCTCCCACGCCGCCAGCGTGAGCACCAGCACGGCGACCGGAAGGCCGTAGCGCAACGCTCGCTCCGCCCAGGTCACGCCGTGTGCCGCGTCCGGTGGGCTCGCCTCAGACAAGGGCGCCGTCCCCTGCCCTCATGCCGCGAAGCACGGGCCGCGCT
>DASWSO010000658.1:0-3397 GCA_036402635.1 Xanthobacteraceae bacterium | reverse complement strand
CGCGCACCTCGAAGAAGGCGCGGCTGGCCGAGAACTTTGCGATCTTCGACTTCGCGCTCTCGCCCGAGCAGATGCGCGAGATCGACCGGCTGGCCAACCCGCGCGGCCGTGTCGTCAACTGGAGCGCGTCGCCGCAGTGGGATTGAGCCCTCCCGCCGACACGGCGCCGCCGGACAGCGGCGCGCTGGTGCTGTTCTCCGGCGGACAGGATTCCACCGTCTGCCTGGCCTGGGCGTTGCGGCAGTTCGGCCGCGTCGAGACGGTCGGTTTCGACTACGGCCAGCGGCACGCGATCGAGATGGTGGTGCGCCCGCTGGTGCGAGCGCGCATCGCGGCGCTCGACGCCGGCTGGTCGGCGCGGCTCGGCGAGGACCACGTGCTGCCGCTCCACGCACTCGGCGCGGTCTCCGACACGGCGCTGACGCGCGAGACCGAGATCGCATTGTCCGAGAGCGGGCTGCCCAACACCTTCGTGCCCGGCCGCAACCTCGTCTTCCTCACCTTCGCGGCCGCGCTCGCCTACCGGCGCGGGCTCAAGCACATCGTCGCCGGCGTGTGCGAGACGGACTTCTCCGGCTATCCGGATTGCCGCGACGATACCGTCAAGGCGATGCAGGTCGCGTTGACGCTCGGCATGGACCGGCGCTTCACCATCCACACACCGCTGATGTGGATCGACAAGGCGGCGACCTGGGCGCTGGCGGCGTCGCTCGGCGGCGGCGCGCTGGTCGACCTGATCGTGGAGGAGACCCACACCTGCTATCGCGGCGAACGCGGCCTCCGCCACGATTGGGGCTACGGCTGCGGCGACTGCCCCGCCTGCCGGCTGCGCGCGGATGGCTTTGCGAAATGGAAGCGTGGTGCGGGATAGCGCCATTCGGTCCGGGGCGGAGCCTCAGCAACCTTTCAGCGCGCGCTCTGCAGCTAATGCGAATCCTTCCAACCGACGACTACCCCGCCCTCCAAAAACACGCGGTTCGCGAAACGTCCTTTCCCAGTCTGCTGGTACTTCCACGTCTCATTGATTTTCGTTTTAAGAACGTTCTGGTCAATGTCGACCGGCAGGCCCCAAGACTCTCGCACGTGTTCTGCCGTCATGCCCTGACAAATCTTCTGGGCCATGATTAAGTCAGCCAACTGCTCGCCATAGCGTGTCGCCAAGTCTGCTCGACGAGCGGCTCTGACCCGCTTTCTGATATACCAGACGGTGGCACAAACCACCACAAAGGCCGCTATTACCCATTCCATGGGTTTCCTCCCTCGCGGATGAAATCAACCATAGCGTGCTATGCTGGGATTGGAAGGATCGGCCTGAGCATGCCCCCAAACCATAGCGCCGCTTGCATGCGCAGCCGCTATCCTGTGGCGCGATTCGGAATTCCTCGGAGAGATTGAAATGATGCTGAACGCCCGCGTGCTTGCGCTCGTTGCCTGCCTGGCGCTTGCCGGTGCGCCGCTGGCCGCGGCTGACGACGTGCTCGATGCGATCGATCAGGGGCGCAAGGCGTTCCAGGCCGGCGACCTCGCCACCGCCAAGCAATCGCTCGATCTCGCCTCGCAGCTGATCGGGCAGAAGACCGCCGAGGCGTTCGCGGCGCTGATGCCGAAGCCGCTTGCCGGCTGGAAGGCGGACGACGCGCAGACCACCGCGGTCGGCGCCGCCATGTTCGGCGCCTCGACCGCGAGCCGGACCTATACCAATGCCAAGGGCGATACGGTCGAGGTGCAGATCACCGGCGATTCCGCGATGATCGCGCAGCTCGCACCGATTATGGCGAACCCGCAGTTCGCCGGCGCCATGGGCAAGATCGTGCGGGTGGGCAATCAGCGCGCGATCCAGAACCCGCAGGGCGACCTGCAGATGATCGTCGCCAACAAGTTTCTGGTGGCGGTCAGCGGCTCCGCGGCCGCCGACGCCAAGGTCGCCTATGCGCAGGCGGTGGACGTCGCCAAGCTCGCCAAGATGTGAGGCACCGCGTCGCGGCAGCCTTCAAGGCTGCTGACGCCGCTGCAGTTGTGCACCCTTGACGCCCGACGGCGGCGTCTTGCTGGCGCGCGTCGGCCCGGCATGCTTCGGCGTGTTGATGCCGCCACCCTTGTGGGCGCCATCCTGCGCATTGTCGGGCTTCTTGCTGCCCGGTTTCGGTTTGGTGCCGCCCTTCATCGCAACCTCCCGGTCTGCCATACCGGTGCAACGCCGGCCTGCAGCGCGCGTTCCGGCCGCCGGCGTTGAACCGGCGGCCGCGGAGCGGTGAATTTCCGCTTGCGCGGAAAAACGCTACCGCGCCTTCGCCGGCAGCGGACCGAAGGCCGGCGGCGGGATGCGGCGCTTCGACGCCGCCTCATAGGCCGACGCGATCTTGAGGATGATGTCCTCCTTGCCGGGCTCGCAGCGGAAGACGAGCGAGAACGGCAGTCCCGGCTCCGGGATCTTGGTGGCCTTGTGCGACGGCTTCGACACGTAGCGGGTGCCGTCCTCGGTGAGCGCGTAAACCGGGTCATAGACGGTGGTGACGTAGCCGGCCGGGATCAGCACCTCGGTCAGGCCGGCATTCGGACCGCTCAGCGATTCCGGCCGCAGGTTGTGCGGGATGTCGTACTGGTGCGGATGCCCGATCAGGCCGGGCGGCCACGGCGTATGCAGGCGCACCAGCGCGTCCAGCTTGTTTTCCAGGATCACCATCATGTCGACGCGGCGCAAAAGCTCGCGCAGCATGATGCGCTCGTTGACGCCCTGGCGCGACCCGTGCGGATTGCGCGGATCGCCGGTCTCCTCCCAGTTCTTGAAGGCGGAGCGCTGGTCGTCGCCCCAGAACTTCGAGCGGGCGTTGAGCGCCTTCCAGTCGGCGAGCGTCTCGTCGAAGCCTTTCGCCTTCCAGTCGGCGGCGCGCCGCGTCAGGTATTGCGAGAGGTGGAAGCGGAACGCGTTCGCCATCTCCTGATGCTGCACCGTCGCCAGGTCGAGATTGCGCGGCGGCGGGATGCGGCCCTCGGCCATCTCCACGCAATAGTCGATCGGCGTCATCTTGCCGGAGCCGAACACCTTTCCGGGCATGAACTCGGTCGGCACGATGGCGGCGGCGAAGTCCTTGAAGATCGGCTGTCCGTCGCGGCCGAGCCGAAACAGGATATCCGGCATGAAGATCGGGACGAGCTTGGCGAGCGCGCCGCGGAAGTCGACCTTCATCTGCTCGAGATCGGCATCCGGCTGCCACAGCGGGTCGCCGGATTCCACCAGCGTCGCGCCGAGCGTGCCGGCCAGCACCGTCTTGATCTCCTTGGTGGCGGCGGTGACGATCGGCTCCTCGGTCTTGGAGTCCTTCGGATAGGTCATCGACTCGCGGATGACGCCGATGCGCAGACCTTTCAGCGCGCCCTTGGCGCCCGACTTCGAGAT
>DASWSO010000657.1:0-3274 GCA_036402635.1 Xanthobacteraceae bacterium | reverse complement strand
CCGACCCACTGGATCGCCGAATCCGGCCCGAGCCCGAGCGTCTCGCGCACGTCCTCGACCAGCGGCGCCAGCACCATCATGCGGCGCTCCGGCGCCGGCTCCTGGGCGACGCCGTAGGACAGCGTCGCCTGGCAGAATTCGATGGCGCGTTCGAGCGCGCGCATCAGGCTGGGCGCAAAGCGCTGCACGGTCGGGTCCGACAGGCCGCTCAGCCGGTCGGAGATCAGCTGCGCCGAGGTGAGCAGGTTGCGCAGGTCGTGATTGATCTTAGAGACCGCCAGCCCGAGCGCGGCCAGCCGGCTTTTCTGATGCAGCATCGAGACGATGTCGGCCTGCATCGCGGCGAGCTCCCGCTCGGCCGAGCCGATCTCGTCGCGCCGCTGCGAGGGCTCGAATGCGCGGGTGGCATTCTCCGGCTCGCGGCGGAACGCGATCATCTCCGCCGTGATGCGCCGCATCGGCCGTACGAACAGGTAGTGCAGCGAGAGAAACACCAGCGCCGCGGTGCCGGCCGAGATGAACAGCGAGAGCAGCAGCACGTTGACGGAGAAATGCAGCATCGCGTCGCGCAGCGGACGCTCCTCGATCACGATCTCCACGAACTCGCCGCCCATCGGCGCCGGGCCGACCACCCGCAGGACGCTGTTGTCGTTGCAGAACAGCGTCTCGAACGCGTCGATGACGGCGTGCGTCCAGGGCATCGCACGCATGTCGATGTCGTGATGGACCGCGGGCAGCGTTTCCGAGCTCGCCAGCAGCCGCCGCTGGTTGCCCATCTTCATGGCCACCGCCTTGGCGCCGACGCTCTGCAGGATCTCGTCGGCGAGCCGGTCCGGGACGGTGCCGGTGGGCGTCGCCTCAAGCACCAGCGCGGCGGTATGGGCGGCGGCGAGCCGGTCGTTGAGCCAGTTCAGCCGGAAGTTCGCGACCGTCGGCACATAGACCAGCACTTCGGTCAGCATCACGAACAGGATCGTGAGCACCAGCAGCTTGCCGGATAGCCCGAAGCGCGGCCGTGGCGGCGGTTCGGCAGGGGGCGGAGACGCTTCGCTCATGGCAGCGCTGGAGGCCTGTTGGCGCCGGTCAGCCGAACCGGCGCATGAACCGTATGATGCGACGCACCCAAGGTCCGGTCAAACTCGACGTGTAATAGCTGGTCGCCGCACGTTTGCCGATCTCCGCCAGCGTCGGATACGGCACCACGGTGCCGAGCAGCGCGCCGACCTTCAGTCCCTGCGTGATCGCCAGCGTCCAGGTGGTGATCAGCTCGCCCGCATGCGCGCCCACGATGGTGGCGCCGAGAATGCGGCCGTTTCCGGCCGTCACCAGCTTGATGTGCCCGACGGTCTCGCCATCGGTCTGGGCGCGGTCGTTCTCGTGATAGGGCCAGCGCAGCACCCGGATGCTCTTCTCCTGCGCGCGCGCTTCCTCCTCGCGCAGGCCGACCTGGGCGAGCTCCGGATCCGTATAGGTGACCCAGGGAAGGACGCCCGCATTGGCGTTCACCGGCAGCCGAAACAGCGCGTTGCGGATCACCAGGCCGGCATGATGGTTGGCGACATGGGTGAACTGCGGCGCGCCGAGCGCGCAGTCGCCGATCGCATAGACCTTGCGGTTTGTGGTGCGCAGGCCGGCGTCGACCTTGATGCCCCGCTCTTCGTACTGGATGCCGGCGGCATCGAGGCCGAGATCGGCGACGTTGGCGCGGCGCCCGGCCGCGACCAGCAGGTGCGAGCCCTCGACCGCGGTCTCCGGTTCGCCCGCCAGCACCGCGCGGATGCGGCCGCGGTTGCGCTCGACCCGCGTGATCTTCACGCCGGCGCGGATGTCGACGCCGTCGCGCTCGAGCTGGTCGAGCACGATGGCGGCACATTCCGGGTCATCCTTGGCGAGCGGCGCGGCGGCTTCCAGCACCGTCACGGCGGCGCCGAGCCGGCGGTGCGCCTGCGCGAGCTCCAGCCCGATCGGCCCGCCGCCGATGACGATCAGGTGCTTCGGGCACTGCGTCAGGTCGAAGATCGACTCGTTGGTGAGGTACGGGACGCCGCTCAAGCCCGGGATCGGCGGCACCGCCGGCATGGAGCCGCTGGCGAGCACGAAGCGCCGCGCCTTGATGGTGTAGCGGTCGCCGACCGCGACGGTGCGTGCATCGGTGAAGCGCGCGGTGCCGTCGATCACGCGCACGCCGAGGCCGCCGAAGCGCTCCTTGGAATCGTTCGGCGCGATCGCGCGGATGACGTCGGCCACATGCGCATGCACGTCGAGAAAATCGATCTTCGCCTTCTGCACCTTGGTGCCGAACGCCTCGGCCTCTTTCAGCAGGTGCGCGCGCTTGGCGGCGGCGAGCAGCGCCTTCGACGGCACGCAGCCGTAGTTGAGGCAGTCGCCGCCCATCTTGCCGCGCTCGACCAGCACCACCGGCACGCCGAACGCGGCGGCCGCAGCCGCCACCGACAGTCCGCCGGAACCGCCGCCGATGACGCAAATGTCGATGTCGATCTCTTCGCCCATGCTGATCCGGTAACGACAGGATGCGGCACAATTCCGATCAGGCCGCCGACGAGCGCGGCTGCCGGCGCGCACGCCAGCGCCTGACCAGCACCGGAACCAGCGCGACCAGCCCGAGCGCGCAGAGCGCCGCGAACAGCTGCGGCGTGATGGCGGCGCGGAGATCGAAGTCGAGCCGGCAATCGGCGCGTCCGGCCGCCAGGCAACTGCGATAGGCGGCCTCCTGCGCCGCCAGCACGCTGTCGAGGCCAGCGCCGAACACCGCATAGGCGAAGGTGCCCGGGATGATGCCGAGCGCAGTCGCCGCCACGAACGTGCCGAGGCGCGCGCCGGCCAGCGCCGGTGCGAGGTTCACCAGCCAGAAGGGAAACACCGGGACCAGCCGCAGAAACAGCAGGTAGCTGAAGGCGTCGGCGCGGAAGCCGTCGGCGAGCCGCGTCAGCCGGCTTCCCAGCCGGCGGCGCACCAGGTCCGCGAGCGCATAGCGCGCCAGCAGAAAAAGCAGGGTGGCGCCGGCGGTAGCGCCGATCAGGGTGGCGATGCCGCCGACCAGCCAGCCGAACAGGACGGCGCCGGCCAGCGTGAGGAAAACGGCGCCGGGAATCGAGAGCGCAGTGGCCACGATGTAGAGGCCGATGTAACCGGCAAGCGCGGTCGCGAAATGCGCCTGGACGAAGGCTTCGAGCTGGCCGCGCCGGCGCACCAGCGCCTCCAGCGACAGCTCGCGGTGCAGGCCGGTGGCATAGACGGCGAGCGCCAGCAGCGC
>DASWSO010000656.1:0-4069 GCA_036402635.1 Xanthobacteraceae bacterium | reverse complement strand
GACTTCGCGATCCTCGCCTCCGGTGGCGCCGGGCCGCTGCATGCCGCCGCGGTCGGCGCGGAGATCGGCGCCCGCGAGGTGATCGTGCCGCCTTATCCGGGCATGTTCAGCGCGATCGGTGCAACGCTCGGCAGCGTGCGCCACGAAGTGACGGCGACGCTGTTGCGCCCGCTGCAGGACGTGAGCGTCGCGGAGCTGCAGCAGCGCTTCGCCCAGCTGCGCAGCCGTGCCGACGAATTGCTGGCGGCCGAGCCCGCCGGCGTGGCGCGGCCCGCACCCGAGCGCATCATCGAGGCGCGCTTCGTCGGGCAGATGTTCGAGCTGCGGGTGCCGCTCGGCGCCGACGGCGACCCAATTCCCGCGATCGAGGACATCGAAACACAATTCCGCGCGCACTACCGCGCCGAATACGGCTTCGACCTGCCGCAGGGGCGGGTGCAGGTGGTGAACCTGCGGCTGATCGCCAGGGTCGAGCTCGGCTATGGCGGCGACCGGCTGTTCGGGCGTGACCCATCCGCGTGTCGCGCCTGCACCCCCGCGCGGGTCGCCACGCTGCTGATGCGGGCCGGCGAACAACGCGCGGTGCCGGTGTTCGAGCCTGCGGAGGGCCGATCCGGCAGCATAGCCGGGCCGGCGATCGTTGCGCTCGCCGGCGCCACCGTCTGGATCCATGCGGATCAGACCGCCACGCTGGCGGCGGACGGCTGCGTCACCATCGCGCTCACGCCGAGGGCAACATGACCGAAGCGATACCCAGCATCATCGAGCGTGACCCGGTGACGTTCGAGGTCGTGCGCAGCGCGCTCTACGCGACCTGCGCCGAGATGAAATCCGTGATCATGCGGACCTCGTTCTCGCCGCTGCTCAGCCTATCGGCCGACCTCTCCTGCGCGCTGCTCGACGCCGATGGCCGCGTGGTGGCGCAGGGCAACGACATCCCGGTGCATCTCGGCGCCGTGCCGTTCACCGTGCGGGCGGCGCTCGGCGCCTTCCCGCCGGATCGCTGGCGGCCGGGCGACGGCGTCATCCTCAACGATCCCTATCTCGGCGGCACGCACCTGCCGGACGTGTCGCTGATCATGCCGATCTTCCATCAAGGCGCACGGCTCGGCTTCTCGCTCAGCCGGGTGCACTGGCCGGACATCGGCGGCATCGCGGCCGGAAGCTCCAGCGTCTGCGACGAGATCATCAAGGAAGGCCTGCGCATCCCGCCGCTGCGGATCATCGAGGATGGGCAGCCGCGCGAGGACCTGATGGCGCTGATCCTCGCCAATGTGCGGGTGCCGGAGGACCGCTACGGCGACTTCCGCGCCCAGATCGCCGGCGCCGCCCGCGCCGATCTGCGCGTCGGCGAGCTGGCGGCCCGTTACGGCGCGCCGGTGCTCCGTGAGGTCATGCGCGCTGCGCAGGCGCATTCGCGGCGGTTGGTGGAGCGCCGGCTCGAGAGCCTGCCGGATGCGGACGTGACGCACGCGGAGACCCTCGACGGCGACGGCGTCACGCCGGACGCGGCGCCGCGGGTCTGCGTCCGCATCCGCAAAACGGGTCCGCGGTTCGCGGTGGATTTTGCCGGCTCCTCGCCCTGCGTCGCCGGACCGATCAATGCGCCGCTCGCCGTCACGGCGTCGGCCGTCTACTACACGCTGCTGCTGTTCGCCGGCGGCGACGTTCCGCCCAACGAAGGCGTCTACGGCGTCGCCGCGGTGAGCGTGCCGGAGGCGAGCGTGGTCAATGCGGTGCCGCCGTTCCCGGTGGTCGCCGCCAACACCGAAACCTCCAACCGGCTGGTCGACATCCTGCTCGCCGCGCTCGCCAAGGCCTACCCGGAGCGGGTGCCGGCCGGCAGCTACGGGTCGGCTTGCGTCTACACGCTCGGCGGGGTCGATCCGCGGCTCGGCCGCCGCTTCGTGCACTACGAGACGATCGGCGGCGGCGCCGGCGCGACCGCATCGGCGGCGGGCGCCAGCGGCATGCGGGTGCACATGGGCAACACCATGAACCTGCCGATGGAGGCGATCGAAGCCGCCATCCCGGTGCGTTTCCTGAAATACGAGATCGTGCCGGCCAGCGGCGGCGCCGGTCTCCACGCCGGCGGCGGCGGGGTGCGCAAGGCTTTCGAAGTGCTGGCCGACGGGGTCGAGGCCTCCATCCTCGGCGAGCGCACCGTCACGCCGGCCCATGGGGTCGGCGGCGGCGGACCCGGAGCTCGCGCCAGCTTCGCGTTGCGCGGCGCCGGCGAAGGCATCCGGCAACTCCCGGCCAAGAGCGGGCCGCACCGGCTCGTTCGCGGCGACCGGGTGGAAATGACCACGGCCGGCGGCGGCGGCTGGGGAACTGCCAGCCGCTGACGCGGGTTTGCCACGGCTTGCATGCGAGACCGTGGATGAGCCGCGAAATTCCCGTCAGTCCCACGCTGCTGCGGCAGATGCCGCTGCCCGAGCCGTCGCCCGACGGCGGCAAGGAGCAGCGCGGCCGCGTGCTGGTGGTCGCCGGCAGCAGCGAGCTGCCGGGCGCCGCCTTGCTGGCCGGCACCGCGGCGCTGCGGATCGGGGCCGGCAAGCTGCAGATCGCCACCGCCAAACGGATCGCACCGCAGCTCGGCACCGCCATGCCGGAGGCGCGCGTGGTGGCGCTGCCGGAGACGCCGTCCGGCGCCATCGCGCCGGAAGCGGCCGACGCGATCGTGGCGCATGCGAAAGCCTGCGGCGCGGTGCTGATCGGCCCCGGCATGATGAACCATGCGGCGGTCGCCAAGCTCACCGCGGCAGTGCTGCCTCGTATCCCGGACGTGCCGGTCGTGCTCGATGCCGCCGCCATGATGCGGCTGCTCGATCAGCCCGACGTGATCCGGGAACGCGCCGCCGGCACCATCGTCACGCCGCACGCGGGCGAGATGGCCGGGATGCTCGGCATCGACAAGGCCGAAGTCGAAGCCGACCCGGCCGGCACCGCCGTCAAAGTGGCGCGGCTGTTGGAATGCGTGGTCGTGCTGAAAGGCCGCTGCACCCGCATCGCGACACCAAAAGGTGAGACCTGGTGCTGCGACGAAGGCAACATCGGCCTCGCCACCTCCGGATCCGGTGACGTGCTCGCCGGTTTTCTGATCGGTCTGCTCGCGCGCGGCGCCGACCCGGTCCGCGCTGCGTTGTGGAGCGTGTTCGTGCACGGGCATGCCGGCACGCGGCTGGCGCAAAGCTGCGGACCGCTGGGCTATCTGGCTCGCGAGCTGCCAGGCGAAGCGCCGGGTATTCTTCGCGATTTGATGAAAGCCTAACGGCGGCGGCTTTAGCGCGACTTTACCGAAGGCGCAGTTAGTCGTCCCGCAGACGCCAAATGCCGCACCGCCGCACACCGCCGGAACCGAGTGTTCCAGCGCGAGTTGTCAAACGCCTGCCTCGATGCAGAGCGGCGATGCCTACCCCGATCAGTGAAACCAGAAACCGAGCACACGGAGCGTCTAATGGCGAGCAGTAACGGGCGTGACCCGTCCCTGTCCCAGCTGGAAAGAGAGTCTGAGATGACTCGGGCGCAGCTGGTTGGCACTGTCGATGAGCTGCGCACCCGCGTCACCGACACCGCAAACGACCTGCGCGAACGGGTGTCGCCGGCGGCGATCAAGGAAGACGTCAAGGATTATGTCCGCCAGACCCGTGGGCAGCTGTTCGAGACGATCGAACGGCGTGCGCGCGAGAACCCGTTGCAGGCGGTCGCGATCGCGGCCGGCCTGGCTTACCCGGCGCTCCGCATCCTGCGCAGCATTCCGGCTCCGATCTTCCTGATCGGTGCCGGCATCGCGCTGGCGGGACCCGCCGGCCGCATGATGCGCCGTGATCACGGTGCCGACTCGCAGAACCGCGCCTGGGCGCCGGAGGGCACCCAAAGCGGCGGCATGTTGGATCAGGCGCGCGCCAAGGTGGACGAGGCCACCGGCGCGGTGAAGGAAACCGCCGACGCCCTCAAATACAAGGCGCGCGACGCCGCGAGCGCGGTGCAGCAGACCGTCGGCAGCGCCGCCCAGCAGGCGGCCGAGGCCGCGAGCCGCGCGCGCTCGACCCTGTCGGCCGGCGCC
>DASWSO010000655.1:0-2675 GCA_036402635.1 Xanthobacteraceae bacterium | reverse complement strand
GGTGATCTCAGCTGTCGGTGTGGTCGGCAATGTCGAAGGGCTCGGGCTCGAGAAGCTCGGCGTCAAGCTCGACCGCGGCACCATCGCGATCGACGGCTTCTGCCGCACCAACGTGCCGGGCATCTACGCGATCGGCGACGTCGCCGGTCCGCCGATGCTGGCGCACAAAGCCGAGCACGAAGGCGTCATCTGTGTCGAAGCGATCAAGGGGCTGCACCCGCATCCGATGGACAAGAACCTGATCCCCGGCTGCACCTACTGCCAGCCGCAGGTGGCGTCGGTCGGCCTCACCGAAGCCAAGGCGAAGGAGGGCGGGCGCGAGATCCGCGTCGGCCGCTTCCCGTTCGCCGGCAACGGCAAGGCAATCGCGCTCGGCGAGGACCAGGGACTGGTCAAGGTGATCTTCGACAAGAAGACCGGGCAGCTGATCGGCGCCCACATGGTCGGCGCCGAAGTCACGGAGCTGATCCAGGGCTACGTCGTGGCCATGAACCTCGAGAGCACCGAGGAAGAGCTGATGCACACCATCTTCCCGCATCCGACCCTGTCGGAGATGATGAAGGAGGCCGTGCTGGACGCCTATGGCCGCGTGCTGAACATGTGACGCGTCGCACAGCGCCTAATCGCGCCAGTCCTCGTCATCGAGCATGCCGTCGCGCGCTCCCGGCGCAAAATCGGGACGCCGTTCGTAATCGTCGCCGGACCGGCCAGCCCAGCGGCGTGGCTGCTGCCCCACCGCCTCCTCGCAGACTCGGACGCGGCGCAAAACCTCGCGCCCGTAGGCGTCGATCGCGCGCTTGACGAACACCCGGCAATCCTCGTCGTCGATCTCGACGCGGCGCTCGACTGGCGGAGGCAGGTAGCGCGGCGGCGCATAGACGCGCTCGCGCGGCTCGTAGCGCTCGTAGCGCTCGGAATAACGCGGCCTGTCCGGCGCATAGATGTCGGCAGCCCGCACCTCCGCCGGCGCCATGACGTACACAGCCGCCAAGGCGAGACCCGCCGCGGCGAACGACCTCACACTCACGCACGTGACCATCTGGCTCTCCCTGTCGGCGACATCGCCGACGCCGCATGCTGCGAAGCCATTCCGGCCGTTTGGAGGCGCGATTGCGGAGGAACGACGTGTGGCCAGCGCCGCTAGCCCGCGCCGTTCGCGCTGACCCATGCAGAACATCTACCGCGCAACTGCCCGCGGGTTCCGGAACGGCCACTCAGGGCTCGATCAACCGCTCCAGCAGCGCCATCGCCACCGCTTCGGTGCGGTTCGACGCACCGAGCTTGCGCGCGACGGCGCCGACATGCTCGTCCACCGTGCGCTTGGCGATGCCCAGAATCTCGCCGACCTCCCAGGCGGACTTCCCGCGGGCGACCCAGGCCATGACGTCGCGCTCGCGCGGTGTCAGCTGCGGGCGTTCCGCTTGCTGATCCGAAGCCAAGGCGCGCAGGCGGTCGTGGACGTACACGGCGAGCAGGTGGAGAGCCGCCTTGGTGGAGACGGTGTACTCGATGTCGTGACCGGTGATCGAGGCGAACGCGGGCTGTCCCATGGCGCGATGGATCGGCACCACGAAACCGTCGCCGATGCCGAAATCGGCGCGGCGGCGCATCAGCTCCGCGACCCGCGGCTGGCGAACCGGATCGTAGACCGCTTCGCTCCGCCGGAATGGCTGCGAGACGTATTTCACCAGCTGCAGCACCGGGTCGATGCGAAAATATTGCTCGCCGCAGTAGACCTCCCACCAGCCCGCCGGAAGCCGCTTGCCCAAGACGACGTCTTCGAGCTGCTGGTTGCGTCGCGGCAACCCGCTCATGACCAGTGTCTCGGCCCCGAAGTCCTGCAGCCCACGCTGCCATTCCGCGATCACGGCATCGGGATCCGTCAACCGGCCGAGGCGGTCGATGAGCTCGAAGGTCCTTCGGCAATCGCTTTCAATCACAAGAGCGCCCGCTCGCTGGGTTCGGTCGGAGCTCGACATCATAGGAGAGATTCGGCGGCCGGCCATGGCACGGCTGCGGGCGCGCAATGTCTGTCGACGGCGCGCATCACGCACGTCAGCGCAGTGTGACGCCACTCACAGAGAAAGGACCGCCCGTCCGGCATGCTCGCTTCTGCAATGAAGGAGGCGATCATGCTCGTGCGCTCCGCCACCACACACCTGGCGCTGCTTGTCGCGCTGACGCTGCCGACCGCCGCGCTGGCGCAGCATCAGCACCCGCCGGAGCACGCCGACCTCCACAACCAGTTCTATCAGAAGCTCAAGCGGCCGGACGTGCCGCCCAACCTGCCTGCGTGGCAGAAGTCGTGCTGCTCCGACCGCGACTGCCGCCCGACCGAAGCGCGCTACAAGGACGGCCGCTGGGAGTTCCTGCGCCGCGGGCAGTGGACGCCGGTGCCGCCGGAGAAGATCGTCGACGATCACCCACCGGACATGCAGGCGCATGTCTGCATCAGCGTCACCACCGACGACCTGCTCTGCTTCGTGAAGCCGGATGTCGGAATTTGAGGCAATCGGCGACGCGACGCTGGCGGAAGGGAATCGCAACAAAGCGTCGGAGAGGAAGCGGGCCGCGCAAACTTCTCGGCCTCGAACTCGTTGAGACGACCCCGCTCACATTCGCTGTGTTGCGGTAGCTCCGATCTCGATTTCTTAATCCCTGCTGCGCTGCCGATC
>DASWSO010000654.1:0-2056 GCA_036402635.1 Xanthobacteraceae bacterium | reverse complement strand
CGCACTCGACCTGCAGGTGAATGAACTCCGGTCCGGCCGGGTCGAGCCCGTTGAGGTCGAAGCCCTTGAGCAAAGCGAGTTGCTGCAGCATCACCGGGCCCTGGCTCCAGACGCCGGGCTTGCACACGGTGTAGCGGCCGTAGTCGTAGGTGAGCGGCGCCTCGATGGTGGCGTGCCAGCGCGCCATGTCGTCGCCGGTGAGCACGCCGCCATGCGGCTCGCCGCTCGTGTCCATCAGCTTCTGGGTGCGGCAGAACCGGTCGATCGCCTCGGCCACGAAGCCCTGCGACCAGGTTTTTCGCGCGCGCTCGATCTGCGCCTCGCGATCGCCTCCCGCGCTCTGCGCTTCGCGCAGCAGGCGCTTGTAAGTTTCGGCGAGCGTCGGATTGGTGAACAGCGAGCCCGGTGCCGGCGCCTTGCCGTCACGCAGATAGATCGCGGCGGAGGTCGGCCAATATTGCGTGAACAGCTGCTTGACGGTGTCGATGGTGGCGCAGGCGCGCTCGACCAGCGGGTAGCCGTGCTCGGCGTAGCCGATCGCCGGCGCCAGCACGTCCTCGAGCCGCAGCGTTCCGTAGTCGCGCAGCAGCGTCAGCCAGGTGTCGAAGGTGCCGGGCACGCATGCGGCCAGCAGGCCGGTGCCGGGCATCATGTCGAGCCCGAGCTGGTCGCGGAAATGCTTGATGCTGGCGCCGGCCGGCGCCGGCCCCTGCCCGCAGATCACCTCGGTCCTGCCGCGGCGGGTGTCGTGCAGGATCACCGGCACGTCGCCGCCGGGGCCGTTGAGATGCGGCTCCACCACCTGCAGCGTGAAGGCGGTGGCGACGCCGGCGTCGAAGGCGTTGCCGCCGCGTTCCAGCACGCCCATGCCGACCGCGGTGGCGAGCCAGTGCGTGGAGGTGACGACGCCGAAGGTGCCGTCGATCTCCGGCCGCGTGGTGAACGGATGCGGATTGATGAAGTTCATAACGTGCCTGCCGGTTGCGGTTGCGGCCGAATGCAGCACAAACCGCGCCTGACGCCAACCGGGCCGCCGCGCTACGGTTTGCCGTTGCCTTGCGTGCGCCACCAGGCGATCTCGCGCACGATGTCGCGCATCTGCGCGAGCAGCTGGTCTTCGCCGTAATAGCGCCGCCAGCGGCCGCTGCGATGCAGTTCCAGCAGATGCTGGCGCCGCCGCTCGGCCAGCGCTTCCCCGCGACGGGCGATCTCCGCCGCGTCGGCCGGCGCCGCACTGTCCGACATCAGGGCCACTGGCTATGCCACCACATGCGGCGAGCGGTAGCGGCTGACCGGCGCGGGAACAACCCGGCACAAAGCCGGGTATGACGACGCAACGTCCGGCAGGGCGTCACTCCAGCGGCGGCAGCGTGCGCAGATAGGCAACCACGGCGTTGAGATCGTCGTCCGACACCCGGGCGTACCAGGCGTAGCCCATCGGCGGCTTCAGCGGCGTGCCGTCGCGACGCACGCCCTGCGTGATGGCGCGTTTGATCTCGGCGTCGCTCCAGGCACCGAGCCCTTTCTCGCGATGCGACGTGATGTTGCGCGACACCGCCATCCCCCACGGACCCGGGAACTCGCGGCCGCCCTGCCCCATCGTCTTCGGGAAATCCTGCCGGCCGTTGGTGATCGGGGTGTGGCACTCCATGCAATGCGCGATGGTGACGAGATAGAAACCGCGCTTCACCGGATCGCGCAGCTCCGCCTCGCTCATCGGCTTCTCGGCGCCCGGCACGATGTCGACCGCCATCGGCGCCTTGTAGACCGGCGCCGGCGTCTCGTTCTTGATCGCCGGCACCGAGCGCAGATAGGCGACCACGGCGTCGAGGTCGCCGGGCGTGAAGATCTTGTAGTACGGCCACGGCATCGCCGGCGCGAGCGGCGCGCCGGGATAGCGCGTGTGATGATCCGGGCGCACGCCGTCGGTGAGCGAGCGCTTGATGTCGGCCTCGCTCCAGGCGCCGATGCCGGTGTCGCGGTCGGGCGTGATGTTGGTCGGCTTCACGTCGAACGCCGGCGAGTCGAGCGGCAGTAGGCTGCCGGCGTGCCGCTG
>DASWSO010000653.1:0-1733 GCA_036402635.1 Xanthobacteraceae bacterium | reverse complement strand
GCGGGGAGGTCGGTTACCTTCTCCCTCCCCCCGCAAGCGGGGGAGGGAGAAAGACTTTAGATCCCGCGCTTGGAGACACTACTCCGACGCCGCCGCGCGTTCACTTCTCCGCCGCGGCTTTCAGGATCGGCATCAACCGGGCGGATTCGCTTCTGACGAGGTCCGCCAGCGCCTTTGGTCCGCGACGGCCTGGCTCCACGATGTCGGCGCCGAGCTCCGCCAGCCGCTTTTGCACCTGCTCTTCGCCGAGGCCGTTGGTGAGGACTTCCGCGAGCTTGTCGATGACAGGTTGCGGCGTGCCGGCGGGCGCGAACACGCCGTAAAACGGCGCGCAGTCGAATTCGGGCAGGTCCTGCTCGTAAGACGTCGGCACATCCGGCAACATCGGGCTGCGTTTCCTGGCGGCGATCGCCAGCGCCTTGACGTTGCCTGCTCGCACCTGGCTCAGCGTGCCGAGCACCGGATCGCATTCATAGTCGATCTGACCGCCGAGCATCGCAGTCAACACCGGGGCGGTGCCGGTAAACGGCACCATGGTCGGCTTGATGCCGATCGCCGTGTTGAGAAGCAGGCAGCCGATGTAGGATACCGAGCCAAGTCCGGCATGCCCGACATTGAGCTTGCTCTCGTTGGCTTTGGCATAGGCGACGAATTCCCTGAGATTGTCAGCCGGAAAGTCTTTGCGGACCACCAGCAATTCCGGATATTCGGCGCTTAGACCAATCGGCTCGAAATCCTTCTGCGGGTCGTAGCCCAGATTGGGATAGAACGCCGACGCCAGCGCGTTGGTGCCGAGGTGACCGGACAGGATGGTGTATCCGTCGGCTGCCGCACGGGCGGCGCGAAGCGTTCCAATGGTGCCGCCGGCGCCTCCGACATTCTCCACGACAAATTTCTGGCCGAGATGACGGCTGAAAATATCGGCGACGATCCTGCCCGTGATATCGGCCGGGCCGCCGGCCGCGAACGGGACGATGATGGTGACCGTTCGCGCCGGATAATCCTCGGCCTGTGCGCCATTGATTCCGGCTGCCACCATCAGAATCGCCGCCGCCATCCAATGCCTTGCCATGTGTCGCCCCGCTGACATCGTCCCTATCGCTACCATAGGCCGGTTGCTCCGGCAGGCAAGTTTGAGTTGGCGGTGCTGGGCGGACAGCGGGCGAGGTGGAGACCGTGCGGCGGCCTCGCGCTCTCGCGGCGACCAGCTTGCCGAATCCGGACGGCGTCGCCGCGCCGCTTGGCGAACACAAATCATTTCATCTCCTGCAGCAACTTCCGCGCTTCACCCAGCAAGGCCTGAATCTGCCTGCGCTCGGCGATCGCTTCTCCGGTGAACCGGCCGTTCCGGCGCGCGTTGTGGTTTCCGCTTGGCGCGCCGGATCCCGGCGCGCCGCCGTGCATGCGGCAGCGCCGTTTGCCGCGCACCGCCGGCGAGCGGCACGATCCGCCGCAGCGGGTTTTGGCGCCGCAACGCGGGCTCGCCAGCATCGGACCGGTATTGCGGGCGCGGTCGCTCATGCATCCGTCGCAGCGGTCGCCCCGCACTTGTCAGCGACGATCACGCTCGCATGCTGCGTGACGTTGCCGACGATGGCCTTGCCGCCATCCCCGACCGACACGTTCTGCACGGTGATGGCAGGCTCGCCATGGCAGCGATAACGATTCAGCGCCTCGATCTGCGCCGGAAAGGTGCGGGCCAGCCTGCCCAATGCGCGTGCGGCACTGTCTTG
>DASWSO010000652.1:0-2818 GCA_036402635.1 Xanthobacteraceae bacterium | reverse complement strand
CCCGAGCGCGCGATCGTCTGCATCATCAGCGCCGCTTCGGTGATGCCGAGCCCGGCGCCGCCGAACTCCGCCGGCATGCAGACGCCGAGCCAGCCGGCTTGCGCGAAGGCGCGATGGAAGTCCTCCGGGAAACCGCCCTCGCGATCCCTGACGAGCCAGTAATCGTCGTCGAAGCGCGCGCTCAAGCGCGCCACCGCCTCGACGATCTCCTGCTGCTCGGCGGTGAGGGCGAAGTCCATCAGCGAGCCCCCCTCCGGCGTTCGGATTCCGAACCGATCACGTCGCGGGTTCCGGCGCCGGGGCGGGCGCGTGCGCGCCGGCGGCGCCGGACGCAATCAGCGCGTCGATCTCGGCGTCGGCGAAGCCGACCTCGCGCAGGACTTCGTGAGTGTGCTCGCCGAGATTGGGGGTCGGCCGGCGGATCACCGGCTGCGATTTGCTCCAGCTGCTCGGGATGCCGACGATGCGCAGGTGCCCCTCGGTCGGATGCTCCACGTCCTGGAAGAAGTTGACCGCGGCGAGATGCGGATCGTCGATCAGCCCATTCAGGTCGTTGAGCGGCCCGACCGGGATGTCGTAGCGCTGCATGATCTCGATCCATTCGGCGGTGGTCTTCTTCGCCAGCTCCTCGGCCACCAGCGCGTACAGCTCGGCATAATGCCGCGAGCGCGAGTACTGGCTCTTCAGCCGCGCGTCGGCGGCGTAGTCCTCGTCGCTCCGGCCGATCGCCTTGTAGAACGACTGCCACTGCTTGTCGGTGTAGACGAGCGTGCAGATGTAGCCGTCCTGCGTCTTGTACGGGCGCCGGTCGGGCGCCAGCAGCCGGCTGTAGCCGGGCTCGCCGATCGGCGGCTCGAACGAGCGCCCGCCCATGTGGTCGCCGAGCACGAACTGCGCCATCGTCTCCAGCATCGGCAGTTCCACCGACTGGCCCTCGCCGGTGCGCAGCTTGTGGAACAATGCTGCCAGAACCGTGTGCGCGGCGTTGAGCCCGACGATGCGGTCGACGATCGTCACCGGCACGAAGCGCGGATTGGTGCTGCCCTGCTGGCCGATCAGCGACGCGATCGCGACGCGGCCCTGGAACAGGTCGTCATAGGCGGGAAGCGGCGCGTACGGCCCGGTCTGCCCGTAGCCGACCAGGCTCGCATAGACGATGTTCGGACTGACGGCGCGGATGTCCTCCTCGCCCAGCTTGGCGCGCCGCATCGCGGCCGGCCGCACGTTGTGCACGAACGCATCGGCGCCCTGGCACAGCCGCAGCACGGCGGCGCGGCCTTCCTCCTTCTTCACGTCGATCACGACGCTGCGCTTATTGCGGTTGACCTGCAGGAAGATCGAGCCCATCGCCGGATTGCGCATATGGCCGCCGTGCCGCATCACGTCGCCGGCGACCGGCTCGACCTTGATCACGTCGGCGCCGTAGTCGGCGAGGATCTGGGTGGCGTACGGGCCCATGATCACGGTGGTCATGTCGACGATGCGCACGCCCGCCAGCGGCCCGGTGTTTTTGACAGCCGTCATTTGCTCCTCGCGCTACGCGGCGTGCTCGCTGCGGATAGAAGTGCAGACTTGCACGGCCGGGACAAGCCCGGCCGTTCGGTCCTACGCGGCGGCGCGTTCCTGCTGCGGCTCGTCGCGCAGGGCGCGGCGCAGGATTTTCCCGACATTCGTTTTCGGCAATTCGCTGCGGAACTCCACCAGCTTCGGGATCTTGTAGCTGGTCAGCTGGCCGGTGCAGAACGCGATCAGGTCGGCCTCGGTGAGGTTCGGGTCCCTCTTCACCACAAACAGCTTCACGGCCTCGCCGGTGCGCGCGTCCGGCACGCCGATCACGGCGCATTCCAGCACGCCCGGATGGCTCGCCACCACCGCCTCGACCTCGTTGGGATACACCTTGAAGGCGGAGACCGAGATCATGTCCTTCTTGCGGTCGACGATGGTCACGCGGCCGGTCGCGTCCATCACGCCGATGTCGCCGGTGCGGAAGAAGCCGTCCGCCGTCATCACGTTGGCGGTCTCGTCCGGCCGCTGCCAGTAGCCCGCCATCACCTGCGGCCCGCGCGCGCAGATTTCTCCGGCCTCACCGAGCGGAACTTCGGTATGGCTCTCGTCGCGGATGGAGATTTCGGTCGACGGCAGCGGCAGCCCGATGGTGCCGTTCCACTGCGGGCTGTCGGCGACGTTGCAGGTCAGCGTCGGCGAAGTCTCCGACAGGCCGTACCCTTCGACGATCGGGCAGCCGGTCGCGGCGTACCAGCGCTCCGCCACCGCCTGCTGCACCGCCATGCCGCCGCCGACCGAGCATTTCAGCTCGCTGAAATCGAGCTTGCCGAAATCCGGGTGGTTGAGCAGCGCATTGTAGAGCGTGTTGACGGCCGGGAACGAGTTCACCTTGTACTTGGCGACTTCCTTGATCAGGTTCGGCAGGTCGCGCGGATTGGGGATCAGCAGCAGGCGCGCGCCGGTGCGCAGGCCGAGCAGGAAGCACGCGGTGAGCGCGAAGATGTGATAGAGCGGCAGCGCCGTGACGATGGTGAGCCGCTCGACCACCGGCTCGCGCCGCAGCACCGGCTGCAGCCAGGCGTCGCTCTGCAGCGTGTTGGCGACCACGTTGCGATGCGTCAGCATCGCGCCCTTGGCCACGCCGGTGGTGCCGCCGGTATATTGCAGGAACGCGATGTCGCTGGCGCCGACCTGAGCGGGCTGCAGCACCATGCGGCCGCCGGCCGCCAGCGCATCGTTGAATCGGGTGGCGCCGGCAATCGCATAGGCCGGCACCATCTTCTTCACCCGCCGCACCACCAGATTGACGATC
>DASWSO010000651.1:0-6009 GCA_036402635.1 Xanthobacteraceae bacterium | reverse complement strand
CAGCACCGCCAGATCCTGGCAGGTGCCGAGCCGATCGCGCAGCCGCTGCGCCTCCGCCACCCACAAGCGGCCGAGGCGCGGCCATAACGGCTCCACCAGGTCCATCTGATAGCGGTGCACGACCACGCGCGTGCGCAACTCGTGCAGCGCATCGGTGTCGGCCGTCAGCCAGTTGTCCGGAACCGCCGCGCGGGCGCGCGCATAACTGGCGCCCAGGCCATCGGCGAAGTGGGCAAAGGTCACGTCCTGAAGTGCCAGCTCAGCGAGCGTCGTCTCGGCGCTCGCCAGCGCCGCCGCGACTTCGGCGCGGGCCGCATCGGTGAGCGTGCTGGTCTCCACGCCGGTCCGCAGCGCCTGCAGCCGTGCCGTGATGGTTGCGAGCGAGCGCGCCGGCGGCGGCGCTTCCGCCTTCGTCAGGTCCGCCAGCGCATCGAGCGCGGACTGGGCGTCACGCGCCGCCGAGAGCCGGCGCGCGAGATCGCGCGCGGCGATGCGCGGCCGCCGCACCTCGGCTCCGAACGCCGGCTGCAGCACGCGCAGGAACGCCCGCCACCGCTTCATCGCCTTGCGGAAGTCGTGCACCGCGGCGCTGCCGCTCTTTTGCGGATCGTCGAAGGCCTCGCGCGCGTCGGCCAGGATGTCGCGGCCGAACCGCAGCAATCCCTCCGCCAGCGGCAGCCCGGGCTGCAGGCCCGCGGCTTCCCGGTTGGCACGGTTGACGGACAGGCGCGCGGCTGGACCGTGCATACGTCGCTTTGCCGAGGTGGGGTGCCCTTCGTTCTGGACCGCGACGGCGGATTTAGCAACATGCGCATTCACGGCATTGCGAGGCCGCGACGTACGCAGCGGCCCCGCTTTACTCACCCGACCGGCAGCGGCATTCTACGCGCCGCATCGGCGTTGGCCGCTGAGGCGCCGATGACCAGGACACGGGTCGCGCCATGGCATTCGCCGGGATCAACTACTGGGCCGTGCTGGCGGCGGCGGTCGCGGCCTGGCTGGTCGGCGCCGCCTATTACATGGCGCTCGCCAACCCGTGGATGAAGGCGCACGGCTGGACCAGCAAGGAGGCGATGCTGGGACCCTCCGGCAAGCCGTCTCCGATACCGTTCGTGCTCGCCTTCGTCGCCGAGCTGGTGATGGCCTGGGTGCTGGCCGGCATGATCGGCCATCTCGGTCCCGGCCAGGTGACGCTGCGCAACGGCATCATCTCCGGCTTGTTCGCCTGGCTCGGCTTCGTCGCGACCACGCTCGCGGTGAACAATGCCTATGGCCGCCGCACCGTGAGCCTCACCGTGATCGACGCCGGCCATTGGCTCGCCGTGCTGCTGGTGCAGGGCGCCGTCATCGGCGCGTTCGGCGTGCGTTAGACGGTCGCCCGCAACCCGACGAAGGTCGGCTTGTCGCCCGAGCGCACGCTTCGCATAATATCGACAATGACGAGGAAGAGCGGCGGCTGCGAGGCCGCGACGCTGTTCCAAGCAGGAGCCGGGAAATGTCCGAGAAGATCTACGACGTGCCGCCCGAATGGCGCCGCCGCGCCTATATCGACGAGGCCAAGTACCACGAGATGTACGCGCGCTCGGTGCAGGACCCGGACGGCTTCTGGGCCGAGCACGGCAAGCGCATCGACTGGACCAAGCCGTACCACAAGGTGAAGAACACCAGCTTCGCGGACGGCGTCTCCATCAAGTGGTTCGAGGATGGCGTCACCAACGCGGCCTACAACTGCATCGACCGGCACCTGGCGCGGCGCGGCAACCAGACCGCCATCATCTGGGAAGGCGACGATCCGTCCGAGCAGAAGACCATCAGCTACCAGCAGCTGCACGACGAGGTCTGCCGCTTCGCCAACATCCTGCGCCTGCGCAATGTCGAGAAGGGCGACCGCGTCACCATCTACATGCCGATGATCCCGGAGGCCGCCTACGCGATGCTGGCCTGCGCGCGCATCGGCGCGGTGCATTCGGTGGTGTTCGGCGGCTTCTCGCCGGATTCGCTCGCCGGCCGCATCAAGGACTGCGGCTCCAAGGTGGTGATCACCGCCGACGAAGGCTTGCGCGGTGGCCGCAAGGTGCCGCTGAAGGCCAACACCGACGCGGCGATCGCCAAAGCCGGCGGGGTCGACCACGTCATCGTGGTGCGCCGCACCGGGGCTAAGGTCGACATGCACCCCGAGCGCGACGTCTGGTACCACGAGGCCGCCGACATGGTGACCAGCGAGTGCCCGTGCGAGCGCATGAGTGCCGAGGATCCGCTGTTCATCCTCTACACGTCCGGCTCAACCGGTCAGCCGAAGGGCGTGCTGCACACCACCGGCGGCTACCTCGTGTTCACCTCGATCACGCACCAGTACGTGTTCGACTACCACGACGGCGACATCTACTGGTGCACCGCCGACGTCGGCTGGGTGACCGGCCACTCCTACATCGTCTACGGCCCGCTTTCGAACGGCGCCACCACGCTGATGTTCGAGGGCGTGCCGAACTATCCGTCGATGTCGCGCTTCTGGGAGGTGATCGACAAGCACCAGGTCAACATCTTCTACACCGCGCCGACGGCGATCCGCGCGCTCATGCAGGCCGGCGACGCGCCGGTGAAGAAGACCTCGCGCAAGTCGCTGAAGCTGCTCGGCTCGGTCGGCGAGCCGATCAATCCGGAAGCCTGGGAGTGGTACTACCGCGTGGTCGGCGACGAACGCTGTCCGATCGTCGACACCTGGTGGCAGACCGAGACCGGCGGCATCATGATCACGCCGCTGCCGGGCGCCACCAAGCTCAAGCCCGGCTCGGCGACGCGGCCGTTCTTCGGCGTCAAGCCGGTGATCGTCGATGCCGACGGCAAGGAGCTGGAGGGCGCGGCCCAGGGCAATCTCTGCATCGCGGATTCCTGGCCCGGGCAGATGCGCACCGTGTACGGCGACCACCAGCGCTTCATCGACACCTACTTCAAGGCCTATCCGGGAAAGTACTTCACCGGCGACGGCTGCCGCCGCGACGAGGACGGCTACTACTGGATCACCGGCCGCGTCGACGACGTGATCAATGTCTCCGGCCACCGCATCGGCACGGCGGAAGTGGAATCCGCGCTGGTGGCGCATCCGAAGTGCTCGGAAGCTGCCGTGGTCGGCTATCCGCACGACCTCAAGGGGCAGGGCATCTACGCCTATGTGACGCTGATGACCGGCGTGGAGGCGACCGAGGACCTGCGCAAGGAGCTGGTGCTGTGGGTGCGCAAGGAGATCGGCGCGATCGCGTCGCCCGACCTGATCCAGTTCGCGCCGTCGCTGCCGAAGACCCGCTCCGGCAAGATCATGCGCCGCATCCTGCGCAAAATCGCCGAGGACGAGTTCGGCAATCTCGGCGACACGTCCACGCTGGCGGATCCGGCCGTGGTGGACGACCTCGTCAGCAATCGGCAGAACCGCAAGCGCGACTAGGCGGCGCAACCCTCCGGGTCCGGGACGACGGAACAACAACCGGTGTCCCGGGTGCGGCACTCCTTGCGGTGCGCCGCAGACCCGAGACCCCGGTTGTTCGGTTGAGCGTGTCGCCCGCTACTTTTGCGTCGGCGGAATCGCTTCCATCAGCAGCGCGATCGACTTGCGCAACGCGGCGCTGCCGGCGGTCCAGCCCTTGTAGTGGCCGAGCCGGACGATCGCGAGCTGGTGCGACGGGATGATCAGAACCGTCTGCCCGCCCACGCCGCTCATGTAGTACGCGTCCTTCGGCGCCGGGAATGCGTTGGCGCCGTTGAGCCAGAACAGGCCGCCGTAGATCGGCCGCTTGTCGGCTTCCCAGGCCGGCGCCAACGTGCTGACGAACTTGGCGTAGCCTTCCGGCAGCAGGCGCTCGCCGTTCCAGACGCCGTCCTGCAGATACAGGTTCGCCACGCGCGCCCAGTCGCGGGCCGGCGCGAGCTCGTAGCCATGGGTCAGGAAGTTGCCGTACGGATCGGTGTCGAGCACGAAGTTGCGGACGCCGATCTTGTCGAACAAGGCGCGCTGCGGAAACGCGTGGTAATCCTCCTTGCGCTTCTCCACCGCGAGCCGGATCAGGTAGCTGGCGAGCACCGGATCGGTGTTGCGATAGCGCCCGACCGTGGCGGGCGGCCACTGCTGCGGGCGCGTCGCGGCGAACTTAAAAGAGTCGGCGCTGCCGGTGTAATAGTAGAGATGGTCCGGGTACGGGCCGTTCGCGTCGTAGTCGGGATCCTGCGGCGCACGGATGCGAAGCCCGCTCGACATCTGCACGATGTCGCCGATGCGGATTTTTGCGCGCGGGTCGCCCGGCGCCTGCCATTCCGGGATCGGCGCCGGCTGCCACAGCTCGTAGGCGCCCTGCTGGATGAGCACGCCGAGCAGCGTTCCGGCCACGCTCTTGCCCATCGACCAGCCTTCGAGCGGCGTCGTGAGAGTGATGTTCTCGCCGTAGCGCTCGGCGATGATCTTGCCCTTGTAGGTGACGACATAGGCCGCGGTCATGCCGGCGGGATCGAAGGCTGCTTCGGTCGCCTGCCGCAGCTTGGCGCCGTCGATCTCTGCCGGCACATCGCCGCCCGGAAGCTGATCGCCCATCGGCCAAGGCAGCGTGTTCGCGTCCGGCAACGCGCTCTTCACCACCGAGGGCTTGAAGAACACGTCGGTCTGCCCGACCGGCAGCGTCACGCAGCCCTGGCTGCCCACCTGCTTGGCGGTCCTCACGGTGCCGTTGGGCAGGGTGACCTGGACGGTGCGGGCCTGGCGGTCGATCTTGGGCGTGCCGAGCTTGGCGCGCTCCGCATAGGGCGCGGTGAAATAGCCGACGTTCTCGGCCGCAAAGGCCGGGTCGAGGCCGGTGGTGAACACGGCCGAGCACATGATTTTGGCGTATCCCGACGCATGGTGCTCGAGCGCATCGCCCGGCGGCGGCACATACGGCGTGTTGATTTCCAGCGCCTTCGCACGCGCGATCAGCGCGTCACGCGCCTCGGTCGGACTTTGCGCGACGGCGGGGCACGCCGACAGCGCGGCCGCGAACAGCGCGGCCCAAGTCTTCGTCATTACCGGCTTCTCCGTTGATCAATCTCGCGAACTTGCAGCGAGCGGCCGGCAGCATCTGCCCAATCGGAAGGCGCTACAAGAATAGGCGCGGCGACCGGCTTGGACGCGGCCCCCCGATGCCGCAACAGGCAGGCTCTAGACAATGATCCTATATTGCGGTAACGGTCCTATCACCTGTCCATGAGGGGCGCTTTCTAGGGGTGCCGCGAAGGTGGGACAGGTGCGGCGCCTGCGGGCGAGCCCGACACAGGCTCGCACTCGGGAGGCCTCGGGGCTCCGCCCCCGGTACTAGGGCCGGGTGCCAGGAGCTGGCTAACGGGGCCGTTTCCCCCGTCGCGCCAAGCGAGCGACGGACCAGGGAAAGCGGAACACCCCCGCCAAGCGCGGTCCCGACGGACGGAAATCGCCGCGGTGGAGCGCCGGAAGGCGAGCGTCCCCGCCAGGGACGCAGCGGGTCTTCGAAGGCCCGCACATTACAGGATGCGCCATCCGGCGCTCCGCCCCCCTCAGATCGCGTCGCGGCCGCGCGGCGCCAGGAGGCGAGCTATTGCGTTTCGCCGCGCGCCTCGCATTGCTCTCCCACACCACCCCACCAACCGGATGCAAGGCCGCAATGACTCCTACCGCATGGATCGGACTTGGAAACCTCGGGCTGCCGATGGCGGCGCGCATCGCGGCGGCCGGCGTGCCGCTGGTCGGCGTCGACAAGGACGCGGCGCGCAGCGGGCTCGCACAGGCGCGCGGGATTGAGACCGCCGGCACGCTCGAGAGCGCGGTCGCGGGCGCCCGCATCGTGGTCACGTCGCTGCCGAGCGATGCGGTGGTGCTCGCGGTCACGACCGGGCCGGGCGGCCTGTTCGAGCTGATGCCGCGCGGCGCAATCCTGGCCGAGACCAGCACGATCGCGCCCGACACCTCGCGCATCGTCGCCGAGCGCGCGGCGCGCGCCGGCATCGCCTATCTGCGGC
>DASWSO010000650.1:0-2721 GCA_036402635.1 Xanthobacteraceae bacterium | reverse complement strand
GGCGCACCTCGTTCGCCAGGCGCCGGATCAGTGCGCCAGGATTGCCAGCAGCAGCAGGGCTACGATGTTGGTGATCTTGATCGCCGGGTTCACCGCCGGACCGGCCGTGTCCTTGTAGGGGTCGCCGACGGTGTCGCCGGTGACCGACGCCTTGTGGGCGTCGCTGCCCTTCATGTGGCGCACGCCGTCCTTGTCGACGAACCCGTCCTCGAAGCTCTTCTTGGCATTGTCCCAGGCGCCGCCGCCGGAGGTCATCGAGACCGCGACGAACAGGCCGTTGACGATCACGCCGAGCAGCGAGGCGCCGAGCGCCGCGAAGGCATTGGCCTTCGAGCCGGAGATGGCGAGGACGCCGAAATACACGACGAACGGCGCCAGCACCGGCAGCAGCGACGGGATGATCATCTCCCGGATCGCCGCGCGGGTCAGCATGTCGACCGCGCGCCCGTAATCCGGACGATCGGTGCCCGCCATGATGCCGGGCTTCTCGCGGAACTGCCGGCGGACTTCCTCGACCACCGAACCGGCGGCGCGGCCGACCGCCGTCATGGCGATGCCGCCGAACAGGTACGGGATCATGCCGCCGAAGATCAGGCCGGCGACCACGTACGGATTCGACAGATCGAACGACACCGGGCCGACGTCGCGGAAGTAGGGAGCGCCGCTCTTGATGAAGGCGTTGATGTCGTTGGTGTAGGCCGCGAACAGCACCAGCGCGCCGAGACCGGCGGAGCCGATCGCGTAGCCTTTGGTGACCGCCTTGGTGGTGTTGCCGACCGCGTCGAGCGCGTCGGTGGAGTGACGCACTTCCTTCGGCAGGCCGGCCATTTCGGCGATGCCGCCGGCGTTGTCGGTGACCGGGCCGAAGGCGTCGAGCGCGACGATGATGCCGGCAAGGCCCAGCATGGTGGTCACCGCGATGGCGGTGCCGAACAGGCCGGCGAGCTGGTAGGTCACGATGATGCCGAACACGATCACGAGCGCCGGCAGCGCGGTGGACTCCAGCGACACCGCCAGTCCCTGGATGACGTTGGTGCCGTGGCCGGTGACCGAGGCTTGCGCGATCGAGTTGACCGGGCGCTTGCCGGTGCCGGTGTAGTACTCGGTGATCCACACGATCAGGCCGGTCACCGCGAGGCCGACGATGCCGCAGAAGAACAGGCTCTTGCCGGTGATGGTGACGCCGTTGGCGGTGCCGATCGGCCCCCAGCCGATCAGCGTGTGGGTGGCGATCGCAAGTCCGCCGATCGACAGCACGCCGGCCGCGATCAGGCCCTTGTAGAGCGCGCCCATGATCGAGTTGTTGGCGCCCAGCTTGACGAAGAAGATGCCGACGATCGAGGTCACGATGCAGGCGGCGCAGATGCCGAGCGGGTAGAGCATGGCCGACGCGAGGATCGGCTGACCGACGAAGAAGATCGCCGCCAGCACCATGGTAGCGACCACGGTGACGGCGTAGGTCTCGAACAGGTCGGCCGCCATGCCGGCGCAGTCGCCGACGTTGTCGCCGACGTTGTCGGCGATGGTCGCCGGGTTGCGCGGATCGTCTTCCGGAATGCCGGCTTCAACCTTGCCGACCAGGTCGGCGCCGACGTCGGCGCCCTTGGTGAAGATGCCGCCGCCGAGACGGGCGAAGATCGAGATCAGCGAGGCGCCGAAGCCGAGCGCCACCAGCGCATCGATCACGGTGCGGCTCTCAGGCGCGTACTTCATCGGGCCGGTGAGGATACCGTAGTAGATGGTGACCCCGAGCAGCGCCAGCCCGGCCACCAGCATGCCGGTGACCGCGCCCGCCTTGAAGGCGATGTCCAGCCCGGCGGCGAGCGATTTCGAAGCCGCCTGCGCGGTGCGGACGTTGGCGCGGACCGACACGTTCATGCCGATGAAACCGGCGACGCCCGAGAGGATCGCGCCGATCAGGAACCCGATCCCGACCGGGCCGCCCAGCAGGAACCAGATGCCAATGAAGATGACGACGCCGACGCCGGCGATGGTGATGTACTGGCGGCGCAGATAGGCCTGCGCGCCCTCGGCGATCGCGGCCGCGATCTCCTGCATCCGCTTGTTGCCGGCGTCCGCCGCCATCACCGACTGGATCGCCCAGACGCCGTATACGATCGATAGGGCGCCACAGGCGATGATGGCCCACAAAGCTGTCATGATTCACCTTGATCAAAATGTAGCGGGAGAGGGCCGAAGCGTCTCCGCGCCATTCCGAAGGAACGGCGTCAGGAGAGCGTGCGCGCCCGGCTATGCGCGAAGCCGCGCGGACATTGCCAAAAACCTTGTTGCAACGCAACGACGAATTGCCGCGATTTCGCGCCGTTTTCGCCGGTTCGGTGAAGCATATGCGTCGGATCGGGGGCTTTTGGGCAGGTGCACCGATTCGCGCATCATCGAGCCCGCCAGCAGATGCTTAGAAGTGGCTGAAGCCCGCGCCAGCAAGATCCAGCGGCCGTCCGGTTGAGTCGCGGAAGAGGGGCCGCGGTCCGCCTGCGATGAAACGGCCGATGGGCGTGACCGCCACCGCGGCCGCGCCGGCGAGACGCTGCATCTGGGCAAGTCGCTCGGGCGGGAGGGCGAACAGCAGCTCGTAGTCGTCGCCGCCGGCGAGAATCGTCGGCAGCAGCCCCTCGTCCGCTCCGACCGCGGTTTCGGCCGCCGCCGAGAGCGGCACCTGCGCAGTTTCGATTTCTGCGGATACGTCGGAAACGCGACACA
>DASWSO010000649.1:0-6594 GCA_036402635.1 Xanthobacteraceae bacterium | reverse complement strand
CGAGACGCTGCTGAGCGGCGGCACCGACCGCCTGCTGCGGCGCTGGAACGTGCGCACCGGCGAGCCCATCGAGGCGGTCGCGCTGGCCACGCCGGACGATCCGCTCGCCGCCTACACGGGCGATCCCGGCGCCGAGGTTTTTCGCGCGTGCGTCGCCTGCCACACCCTGCAGCCTGACCAGGGCAATCGCGCCGGCCCGAGCCTCGCCGGCATTTTCGGCCGCCGCATCGCGACGCTGCCGGGCTACAATTTCTCCGACGCTTTGAAGCGGCTCGACATCGTGTGGACGCCCGAAACCGTCGCGAAGCTGTTCGAAGTCGGTCCCGCCACCTACACGCCCGGCACCAAGATGCCGGAGCAGCGCATCACCGCCGCCGCCGACCGCGCCGCTTTGGTGGAGTTCCTCGCCCGCGCCACGCGCGCGCGGTAAAAACCGTCAATGCTGCCGGCTCTCACCCCTCGGGCTTCGCCGCCCGCGCGCGGAATTCGTCCTCGCTGGTGCGCGGGTTCGGCCGCGGCGCGCCGTAGGGATCGAAGTCGTCCGCCGTCACCGCCGCCACCCGGCAATCCTCGCACATGCGGATGAGGTCGAGGCGGCGCGTGGAGTTCTGGAACATCCAGTGCCGGCCTTCGAGCTTCGCGGCGACGCGCTCGATCGTGCTCTTCACGCCGAACGGCTTGTCGCAGGCGATGCAGCGGAACGGCTCCTCCTGCTTGAGCACGCGCAGCGCCGACGTGGCGGCGCGGAAGTCGATCTGCGGCGTGAGCGTGATCACCTTCTCCGGGCAGGTGGCGGCGCATAGCCCGCACTGCACGCAGGCGTCCTCGGCGAAGCGCAGCATCGGCCGCTCCGGATCGTCCGAAAGCGCGCCGGTCGGGCAGGCGGAGACGCAGGCGAGGCAGAGCGTGCACCCTTCGACATTGAGCTCGACCGCGCCGAACGGCGCACCGGCGGGCAGCGGCACGATGTCGACCGGCGCCGGCGCCGCATGGTGCAGCTCGCGCAGCGCCAGCCGCAGCACGTCGCGCTTCGGGCCAATCGGGATGAAGCTTGCCGGCCGTGTTGCACCCGGCGCCGTTTCAAACTTCAGCGCTTCCCCCAGCAGGTCGGGATCGTCGGTCTCGATCGTGCCGATGCGGTCGCCGCCGAAACCCAGCCCGGCAAGGATCGGTGCCGCCCACGCGATGGTCTGCCGCAGGCCGGTGAGGTCGTGGCGGGCCCGGTCGCGCAGCAGCAGGCGCACCGCAGAGGCTCCGTACGCAAAGGCCGCCGCGATCGTTTCCAAGCCGACCTGCGTCACCTCGTTCACCTGCACCGGCAGCACGTTGGCCGGCAGCCCGTCGCCGTGGCGCGCCAGCGCGTCGATCAACGCGCCGCCATGCGCCTCGTCGTGCAGCAGCAGCACAGGATTGGTGCCGCCGGCCTCGCGATAGGCGGTCAGCAGCGTGCGCAGCTTGCGCATCAGCGCGTCCGCCGGCGGCAGCGCATAGGCGGCCGCGCCGGTCGGGCAGGCGGCGGCGCATTGCCCGCAGCCGGCGCAGATGTGCGCGTCGATGGCGACGTGATCGCCGGTGGGCGCGATCGCGCCGGCCGGGCCCAGGTCGAGGCAGCGCCGGCAGCCGACGATACGCGAGCGCGAATGCGCGCAGAGGTCCTCGGTGAAAGTGATGTAGCGCGGCTTGTCGAAAGTCCCGACCAGATCGCGCGCCTTCATCACCGCGCGCAGCATGCCGGCTGCATCGCCGGGGTCGGCGCGCAGGTAGCCCTCGCGCAGGTCGTGCGCCGCAAACAGCGGCGCATTGGCGGAGAGGTCGAGCACGATGTCACAATGCGATACCGCGCCGTTCCGGCTTGGGCCGAAGCGCAGCACGTCGCGCGACGAAGGCGCGGGCAGGGCGTAGTCGTCGACCGTGATCTCGAAGGTGCCCAGATAGCCTTTCGCCGCCGTGATCGTGCCTTTCGCCACCGGGAAGTCACGCACGCGCGGCGGCGCGAGATCGCGCGGATTGGCGATCAGCACCGTCACGTCGAGGTGATCCTTCAGCAACACGCCGGCTTCGATCGAGCGCTCGTCGCGGCCGTAGATCAGCACGACACCGTCGCTCTCGAACGTGACTGACGGAGGTTGCGGTGCATTTTCGCCGGCAGCGGCGAGCAGCGCCGCCATTTTCGGTCCGGCCGCTTGCGCGCCCGTGGACCAGCCGGCGGTCTCGCGCACATTGGTGTAAGCGACGTCGCGCGTGGTCCCGCTTTCGGCCAGCGCCGCTGCGAACAGCGGTGCCTGCTGGGTGCAGCCGATGGTGATCGGACCCGCGGCCGCCGCCGCGCGTGCGCGCTCCAGCTCGGTGCCGCAGAGCTGGTCGGCGGTCTTGACCTCCGCGCGACAGCCGCGCCGCACCGCGTCGGCATCGAGCGGCATCGTGCCTTCGCACGAGCATAGCAGGATGGTGCGTGGCGTCGGCGCCATTCCCCGAGCCTGTTTCTGGTTATTGCTTGGCTGTCGTGCCGTAGGCCAATTGTGCTTATACGTATAACAAATCAAGAGTACGCGCCCGGGAGGAGAATGGATACCACCGCCCGATACCGTGTGCGCACGCCGCATGCGCCGGCCCTGGACCTGCCGCCGCCGTTCCGGTCGGTGGTGCTGCGGGAGGTGGGCGATGCCTTTGCGCACGCGGCGGCGGTCGCGGGTGAGCAGGGGGCGGGTACGCTGACCTTCGTCGGCCGCTTCGACCTGGCGGAGTTCGCGGTGGTGCTGGAACCGGACGAGCCGCTGCGCTCCGCGCGGCGCGCCTTCTATGCCGGCTGCGTCGCGCTCGCCGACGCGCTCGCCGCCCATGCGCCGCCGGAGAAGCCGATCGCGATCGAGTGGCCAGGGACGCTGCGGGTGGATGGCGGACTGGTCGGAGGCGCGCGGCTGGCCTGGCCGGACGGTGCCGCCGAGGACGAGCCGCCGGACTGGCTTGTGTTCGGCGCCAGCATCCGCACCGTCTCGATGGCCGACGGCGAGCCGGGGCTTTATGCGCTCGCTTCCACGCTGCAGGACGAAGGCTTCGAGGCCGGCGCCGAGCGGCTGGTCGAAAGCTTCGCCCGTCACCTGATGGCCGTGACCGATGCATGGAAGGAATTCGGGTTTGGTGCGGTCGCCAAAGAGTATCTGCCGCGGCTCGTCGCCGAACCTGGCGTGCGGCGTGAGATCGATGAAAACGGCGGCCTGCTGGTGCGCCGCACCGGCAACGCGCAAGCGGAGCGGCGGGCGCTGATCCCGGCGCTGCTCGCCCCCGCGTGGCTCGATCCGGCCACCGGAGGGCCGCGGCTGTGAAGCTGTTGCGCACCATCCAGCTCGATCCCTCCGACACGATCGTGTTCGAGCGCGCCGCCGAGCCCGGCGAGTGGGCGGTGCCGGGCTCGTTCGTGTTCTGGGATGCCGACCCGGCGGCACTGGCCGGCAAGGCACGCGTCGCTTTCCGCTCCGGATTTCTGGGCGTGCATTCGCTCGGCTGGTCGACGCTGGTGCAGATCGTGGAGGCAAGCGAAGCCGACCGGGAGGCCGCCATCGACGCGCTTGCGGCGCGTCTGGTCGAGACGTTCGGCGCGCCCGACATGGCCGCGGCGCGTGCGGCCGCGGCGGAAGAGATCGGCGTCGCCGCCTCGCTCTGCAATCACGCTCCCGATACGCTGGTGGCGCTGCACCGCAGCTGCGAGGGCGGCGAGATCCACGAGACCTACCGCACGCTGCGCCCGCGCGACGGGCCGAAGCCGCTGCGGGTCTTCGCGTTCCTGGAAGTGGAGGGCGACGCCGAGCAGCCGCAGGACGCCCTCGATCTCGTCCGCCTCGCCCAGGAGGAACCGCGGTGAGTGTCATCGCTCTCGCCCCTCACCGTGCGGAGCATCGCGCAGCGATGCGTCGCGAAGGGCGAGGCCCTGGCGCCGGCGTTGCACGCCTCGATCCTTCGCGACGCGCTGCTGTCGCAGCGCTCCTCAGGACGAGGGCTCGGCGTTCGCAGGCAACGATATGAACGACTTCTGGCTCTCCTGCGGCCACCACCTGCTCGACCGCGACGAGGGCGGCGGACTTTTGCTGAGCGACGACTTCCTCAAGGTCTACCTGGCGCGGCCGGAGCTGGCGCCGCCCCCCGAAGCTTGCGTGGCGGAGCGGGCCTTGCACGCGGCCCTGCTTGCTGAGCCGCAGCGGCAGGTCGCCGCCGACGAGATTGCGAGCATCGCCGACGGCGACGCGCGCGAGAACTGGGAGCTGATGATCGCGTTCCGCGACCATCTGCTGGCGCATCGCACCATCGAGGAGGCCTATGCGGCGCTGGCGCGCGGCGGCGCCGGGCGGTTTCCTCCGCTCTTTCTCGATCAGTTGGTGCAGGTGATCCTGCGCAATGCGCTGGATGATTGCGACGATCCTTTGGTGTTGCGCGCGGCCGAGCTTTTTTTCCGCAAGCAGCGGGTGACGCTGCATGAAGGCGCGCTGATCGCCGCCGACGAGGAGGCGCTCGCCGGCATCGGAGATGCGCCGGTGTCGCCGCTCGTCTCCATGCTGGGCTTGCCGCGCTCGGGCGAGATCGAGGTGCTGAGCGAGGAGAATGCCGCAAGCTATTGGGAGCGCAGCGACCTTTTCGACATGGCCCTCGACCTCACCGCCGGCCGCCGTGGGCTTGCGGCGTTGGCTGAGGTGGTCGCCGTCTGGCTCCGGCACATGCTGGCCGCCGAGGTGCAGATCGAGCCGCTGGTGGAAGTGCGGGACGCGGCCTTCACCTGGTATGTCGGGCTCGACGCCGAGGGCACCCGCATCGGCGACGCGCTCTGGAACGGCGAGGAACTCGACGAGGCGGCGCGGTCGCGCCTGGTCGGGCTGTTTCGGCTGACGTTCGAGAATCCTGCGCTGCTGACCGATGCGGCGCGCGACGAGCCGGTCTATCTGATCCTGGCGATGACGCCGGAGAAGACCATCCGCATCAAGCCGCAGAACCTCATTGCCGGCCTGCCGATCCGGCGCATGGAGCTGGTGAGTTGACTGGCGCGCATCCGCTCGAGCGTATCCCCGTGGGCGTCGTGGTGGAGCGGCGTCCAGCGACGAGCGCGTGGGTCGATGCGATCTGGACTCCCGCGGCCGTGCTGGCCGGCGTACCCGAAGCGGCGCCCTGGACGCCACTCGGCGCGGACGGCGAGACCACGCGCTTCTATGCCGGCGCGGCGGCGATCGAGCTGTACCGGTCCGAAACCACAAACTATCGCGACAACCTGATGTCCGGATCGCCCAAGCTCTGGATCTCGCTGCGGCCGACCGGGGCCGAGCCGCCCTACGAGATCGCGGCGGTGACGGCCGATCCGGCCGAGGGCGAGGCCTTCACGGAAGCCGGCAACGACCTTGTCGACGCCGTGCCGATGCCCGATCCTGTTCGCGCCAGCATCGAAGCGTTTGTCGCCGCGCACCACGTCGAGCGGCAGTTCGTCAAGCGCAAACGCGACCGCGCCGATCCGCAAGCGCTGGCGCGCCGCGGGCGCCCGCAAGGCGACGAGCCATGAGCGAAGGTTTTCTCACGCGCTGGTCGCGGCGCAAGCGCGACGCCGGGCAGGCGGAACGGGCGCCATCGACGCCGGCCGAAAGCGAGCTGGCCGGAGAGCCCGAAGCGCCGGCCTCGGAAGCCTGCACAGCAACACCGGCAGCGCCTGAGTTCGACCGCTCCGAGTTACCCCCGCTGGATTCGATCACGCACGACTCCGACATCAGCGCCTTCCTCAAAGCGGGGGTGCCCGGAGAACTGCGGCAGGCGGCGTTGCGGAAAGCGTGGAGCGCGGACCCGGCGATCCGCGACTTCGTCGGCCTGTCGGAGAACGCCTGGGACTTCAATGCGCCGGGCGGCGTTCCGGGGTTCGGAACGCTTGCGCCATCGGAGGCGATGCGGATGGCGCAACAGCTGTTGCGATCGGCCGGCGACACGGCGCCGCCCGGGGATGCTGCTGAGGAATCGGCGTTCACAAACGCGTCATCCGTGCAACAGGTGTGCTCCGATCCGGAGGTAACGGAATCCGGGGCGCCCGAGTGCAACTGCGAAGCCGCGCCCGGAGAATGCGAGGCGGCGGCCGAAAAGCCTGAGGAACGCACGGCCCTAACTCAGGATGCATTGCAGCAAGAACCCGCATCGCGCGAGCCGGCGGTGGCATTGGCGCGGCCGCATGGGCGCGCATTACCGCAGTGACTTGATAAGCATTGCCCATTGACCCTTAGCGTTTCCGCCACTTACGGTTTCAGCGGGGTTTGCTGCAAAACCTATAAGCTCGAAAACGGGCGACAAAGAAACCGCCGGGGACGATGCGCGACGAAGGGCTGGAGCAGGCATTCGACGCCCGTATCGGCGGAAGCGTGCTCGCGCCCGCAGCGGCGGCCGCCGGACCTTCCTTGATCGGGTCTGCTGACATCGTCGGCGTCGACGCCGCGCGCGAGCCAATATGCGCTGCCGGCCGAGCTGTTGGGCGCGCCCAATGCGGCCTTGCTGCAGCAGCTGTCCCGGCTCGGCTCGTCGCGAGTATCTCGACCGTTTCGTCGGCAGCGGCCGCGCCGAGCTTGTTTCATACGGCTCATA
>DASWSO010000648.1:0-4322 GCA_036402635.1 Xanthobacteraceae bacterium | reverse complement strand
TCGTACCACCGCAGGTCCCAGCGCAGCGTGAAGCCGAGCGGCTGCAGGGCTCGCGCCAGCACGCGCTCCTCGATCCGTGAGAGCGGCCTGCCAAGCGCGGCGACGTTTCGCGGCTCGGGGCGGGTCGGCGGTCCGGGGCTGCGAGCCGGCGGACCGGGCTGCCGGTGCGGATACTCCGCCGGGGTCTGCAGGTTCGCCGCCTCCCATTCGCGCCATAGCTCGTCGACGCTCTTGCGCAAGGCCGGGTCTGCGAGGATGAGCAGGTGGTGAAAGGCCTCCTCGACGTCGCCGCGGACCAGGGCGTCGCGGATTTTCAGCAGCGGCCCCGGCGCGAGCTTGACCGCGGGACGGTCATTCTCCGCCGCTTCGCACAGGAACGCGCGGGCGTCGGCATAGCGGAGCAGTTCGGCGGCGCTCGCATCGGCGCGAGCGGTCTCGGCAGCCAACCTGGCTTGCAGCTGCACCAGCTCGTTCGCCTGCTTGAAGGTGATGCTCTGCAGCCGGTGGACCTCCGCCCGCAGCACCGCCTCGGCGCTGGCTCGCGCCCAATGGGTGAATTCGTTCCCGCCCGGCGCGGCCCGGCCGGTGACCATGTCGCGCCAGCAGGCCGGGTCGGAGCCCTTGGCTTTCCAGCCCGCCGCCACGCGGCGCCGGTCGGGACGGCGCAACCACAGCACCGTGCCGTCGGTCGGCGCGGTCTCGATCGGCTGCCACTGGATCGGCGCCTCGCCCTCGAACAGCGTGGTCTCGGGATAGGTGCGGATATCCTCGCCCAGCGCCCTGAGCCGGTCGCGCACGATCCCGGCCGCGCTCAGCGCCGAGGCGCCAGCCACTCGTCCGCCCGCCACCGACAGGTTCATGTCTGCGGTTGAACTCCCGGCCGAGGGCGGCGGAGAACGGCGCTAGTATTCAGGCGACTCGGCGATCTCGGCGCGCAGGGCTTTGGCTTTCTCGCGCGTGGTTTCGTATTGCTCCCAGGCGCCGCGCCAGTTCAGGTAATTGGCACGCAGCGCCACCGCCATGGTCTCGAGCTCGGCCAGCGCTTTCTGGTTCTTCTCGAAGCCCGCGATCACAACCTGGTCGGCCGGCTTGCCGTTGCGCTCGACCGAATCCCGCAGCGAGCGCGCCGCGTCGTGAACCGCCTCGACGGTGTCGTTGAATTTCTCGTAGGCGAGGTCACGCTCGGCTTCGACGCTGCGCAGGTGGACGCGCTGCTGCTCCAGCAGGCGAACCAGCGTGCTCAGGTCGCGGGAGCGGTATTCCAGGTAGGAATTGATCTCTTTGACCGGGTCGCCCTTCGGCAGCCGCGGCCCCTTGGAAAGCGCCGGTACCAGCGGAGTATCTTCGCCAGTGGATTTGCCGCGGACGTCCGGCACCAGGACAGACTGCGCACTCATGTTTTTGACCTCCGATGTTGGATTGGTCAGAAATATGCGCGCATCGCGGGCGGCGGGAAAGCCGCACCTGTTTTGATAACTAACTATTAACATTACCCTGGGCCAGGGCGGTCTATGTCGGGAGAAGAGCAGGGGGCTCGTTAAGCACCCATAGGCCGGCGCGATACCGTTAAGCCCGAAAACATGGTTAACCAAAGGTTAAACCTGGCTAGGCATGCTTACGCCTCACCGGCTTTGCCGCGCGAAGCGCCGGACGTCTGGAACGAGGAGGCTTCGCGCATCAACGTCATCCAGCGCTCGGCGAGCCGGAGCCAAAGCTCCCGGTCGGCGGCAACGCGGCTCTGGGTGGCGAGATCCTCACACGCCCTGGCGTTGTGAAGAAACTGCTCGGCTAAGGTCATGCCGAGTTGGTCCGGAACATCAGCAGATCAGCGGGGGAGGGCCGCCTCAAGCAGCAAAGCGAAGCTCGTCGTCGCTATCGACGGCTGGCGCCGGCTGCCAGTCGACCAGCATCTCGGCCACCGACTGCTGGACGCGGAGCAGCCACCGCTCCGCTTCCTTGGCACGCACTTCCGCCTTCAGGGCACGCGCTTCCAGCGCCCGGATGTGGGCCCTGGCACCGGCGAGCTCTTCGGCCGCATGCTGGACCGCGGTTCGGGCCCGCTGCTCGTTGGCACGGAAAGCCTCGGTCGCGCGTGCGACGGCTTCCAGGGTCTCTTCCGCTGCGTGCTTGAGAGGGTTGCCGAGCTCAGCCTCGACGCTCGGATCGGCGAGCTGCGCCGCGAGTTGGCGCCGCAGTGTTTCCAGTCCGGCTTGCTGCTGAAACATCGAGTCGAAAACACGCGTGTCCATGGTGGCCCCCATGCCTGATCGGTACGCGCGAATCACTGCAAGCATCTTGGCGGTGCGAGCGCCCCCGGGACAACCAAATGTTTCGGGAAGGCGCTGGCTGCCGCCCGAGTGTGTCCGGGATGCACCAAGTGCGGGGGCGGCCGACCGGTTCCGCGCCGGTCGGCGCCGCATCAAGGGTTGAGCTGGGCGACGGTCCGCAGCTTCGGCAACGGCGCGCCGGCCTTCAGGTCCTCGAAGGTTTGCTCCACCAGACAGGCCGAGGTTGGGAGCTGGGCGAGAGCCCGCATCGTCCTGGCGGTGTCGAGGGTGAACTGCAGCGCCCGCAGCGGTTCCACCGCGGCAGGCTCGGAGACGTCGCTATGGTCCGCGACCGCTCCCAGCACGGCTTCGGCTTCCTCGGCGAGCGCCAGAGCCATCACCGGTCCGAGTGTCGGGAACGACGCCGGGGCGGCGACCCGCACCCGCTCGGGCGGGAACGGGACGATCCGCAAGGGGCGGCCGGCATGCCGGGTCTTGCCGGTACGTTGCGCGGCAGGCGCGCTCGGCCTCGCTTCCGCCGCGTCCCCGGCCTCGACCGGGCACAAGATGATCCGCTCGTCGCAATAGGTGCCGGCGTGGGCCGGTCCCCACCACGCCACCGCCACGCTCGCCACCGCCAAAAGACACAGCCTCTGCATTGCCCGCTCCCCTAAGTCCGAGCGGGAATATACCTGTTTATCAAAGCTTTGTTAAACTGTCCTAAGAGACATAGTTAATTCGCGTCAACCACGGCGGAAATGGCGGCGCTAGCCTGGCCGGCGAAATCGCCGCTCGGCGCCGCGGCTGCGGGCGTGCCGCCGTTTCACGATCGGCCGCATGCAGGTCGCCGCCGCGGCCGTACCGGGCGGGCGGGCGCCGGCCGCGCAGGTTTGCGGTGGGACCGATCCGGTGAACATCGAGTCGAGCTGGGACTTGATGAACGGTCCGAACCGCTCGATCCAGCTCGGCTCGGCGTTTTCCGGCTCGGGGGCCGGCGCCACCGCAGGCGGCGGCTCGGCAGCGGCCGGCTTGGCGCCGCTGTTCTGCGGCTCCGGCTTGGGTGCAACAGCCGGAACAACCCGCGCCGGCTGCGGCGATATCAATCGCACCGGAACGATCGGTCGCACCGGAACGCGGAGCTCGGCCGCTTGCGCCGGGGAGGCGGCGCACAGAACCAAAAGGCCGAGGCCGAGGGCGAACGTTCTCATCACGGTGCCTGCGAAACGACTTGTGAAAAGGCGACTCGCACAAGCCTTTCGGCGGTAACCGCTAGTTTACCATGGTTAATGAGACGTTAATGCCGGGATGCCCCCGCCCTCGGCTGCCCGCCCTTAGCGCTCCGCCGGCGCGACCGCGGCGTCCGGCTGGTTGCTCCGCTTGAGCGCGTCGGCGACGAAGCCGGAAGCTTTCAGCTCCTCGATGAAGGTCTTCAGGTAGGCGGCGGCGGCCGGACGCCCTTGCGGCGTGCCCATCGCCTGACGGATCTCCATGAAGCGGCCGTCGATCATCCGCACGTCCGGGTTCGCCTTGATGTAGGCCGTGACCGGCTGCTTCACGCCGGCGGCCGCCTCCAGCTTCTGGTCACGGAAGGTGTCGAAGCCGTCCTCGCCGCGCACCAGCGTCGCGTTCTTCAGCGTGCGGGTGAGGAAGAGGTCGTAGGCGGCGCCGGTGTTGACGCCGATGCGCACGCCGGCGCGGTCGACGTCCGCCACGGTCTGCAGCGAAGAATCCTTCGGCACCAGGTAGACGCCCTCGATCAGCACGTACGGGGACGTGAACGCGATCTCGGCGGCACGCACCGGTTCGATCGCAAGGAACGCGACATCCCAGCGCCCGCTCTTGGCGGAATCCGCCACCTTGCCGGCGCCGTCGAACGGCACGAGCTCGAGGTCGACCGCCAGCCGGCGCGCGAGCTCGCGCGCGAGGTCGACGGTGACGCCGCGCGGCGCTTCCGGCGTGCCCTGCGCCAGCACCGGGTTGCCGAGATTGATGGCGGCGCGCAGCTTGCCGGTGGGGGTGAGTTCCTTGGCGGCGTCGGACGGTACGGTCACTGGA
>DASWSO010000647.1:0-1565 GCA_036402635.1 Xanthobacteraceae bacterium | reverse complement strand
CTTCGCCGGAATGCGCAAAGCGCAATCCGGGTAGCGAAGTTCCTGGATGTCGCTGCGCTCCATCCAGGCTACGCCCTCAATCCAGCATGCCGAGCGCCGCCAGGTAGGTGTCCAGAATCGCCTCCTGCTCCTTGCGCTCGTCCTTGTCCTGCTTGCGCAGGCGCACCACCTGGCGCAACGCCTTGACGTCGTAGCCGTTGCCCTTCGCCTCCGCGTAGACGTCCTTGATGTCGTCGGAGATGGTCTTCTTCTCTTCCTCGAGCCGCTCGATGCGTTCCACGAACGCCTTCAAGTGGTCTCTGGCCACATTGACGGCCGGGGGTTCGTTCGTTGCGGCGGCGGCGATGGCCATCGGGCACTCCTGACTGAATCCAAGCGCCCGCTTTCGGCAAAGCCGCGCGCCGGGTCAAGCGGTCGCGGCGTTCATGCCCGTCATCCACAGGCTGGCGGCGATCTGGCGGTCTCTCCGCACCGTCAGTGCTGGTGCGCCGGCTTGAATGCCGCCTTCTGCTCCGGGGTGGCTTCCGTCTGGTGCTGCGCCTTCCAGGTCTCGTACGGCATGCCGTAGACGTACTCGCGGCTCTCGTCCTTGGTCATCGCCACGCCCTGCGCGTCGGCCGCGTCCTTCATCCAATTGGACAGGCAGTTGCGGCAGAAGCCGGCGAGATTCATCAGGTCGATGTTCTGCACGTCGTTGCGGGCGCGCAGATGCTCGAGCAGCCGGCGGAAGGCGGCGGCTTCCAGCTCCGTGCGGGTGCGTTGGTCGATGGTCATGGTGGCGGTCCTTGCGAAGCTTTCGGGTCGAGGATAGTGACGCGGCAGGGCGGTTGCCATAGGGACGCGGCGTATGGGTGCGGCGAGAGCAGCGCATGAATGAAACGCCGCCGCAGCTGCTGACCCGGTTGTTCCAGGTGGCGATCGATGCGGCGCATCCGGCCGCCTGCCTGCCGCCGCATCTGCCCGCGCCGCCCGCCGCCGGCCGGCTGATCGTGCTCGCCGCCGGCAAGGCCGGAGGCTCGATGGCCGAGGTCGCCGAGCGGCACTATTGCGAGACGCTCGGCCTCGCCGCGGACCGGCTGGCCGGGATCGCGGTGGCGCGACGCGGCTACGGGCGCCCGACCCGGGTGATCCCGATGGTCGAGGCCGGCCATCCGATGCCGGACGAGGCCGGCATCGCGGCGGCGCGCACGGCGCTGCGGCTCGCCGACGCGGCCGGCCCGGCCGATCTGGTGCTGGTGCTGCTGTCGGGCGGCGCCTCCGCCAACTGGATCGCCCCCGCCGCAGGGCTGACGCTGGCCGAGAAGCAGGCGCTCACCCGCGCGCTGTTGCGCTGCGGCGCCTCGATCGGCGAGATCAACACCGTCCGCAAGCACCTGTCGGCGATCAAGGGCGGCCGGCTGGCGGCGCGCGCGCGGCCGGCAGCCGTGGTGACGCTGGCGATCTCCGACGTTCCGGCCGACGATCCGGCGGTGATCGGCTCCGGCCCGACCGTGCCGGACCCGTCCACGCTCGCCGACGCGCGGGCGATCCTGGCCAAGTACGCGCTGGAGGTGCCGGCTGCGGTC
>DASWSO010000646.1:0-5738 GCA_036402635.1 Xanthobacteraceae bacterium | reverse complement strand
TTCAGCCGCTCGGCCACCCCTCCGGGGCACCGGGCCGGCGGGCTCGGGAGAGCGCGCGGCCGGACGGTGCGGGGCGCAATATAGCGACGCCGGCCGGCATCACAAGTCGAACCCCGGCGGTGCGTCAGTCAGCTCTCGCCGGAGACGGCAATGCCCTTCTCGATCGGCTAGGGACCGCCGCCCGCCGCCCTACCTCTGGGAACCCTTCAGCGGCCCCCAGCCACGCAGCGACGGGGCGAGCGGCGGAATGAGCGCACGCGGGCCGGGCCGCTCGCCGACGGTCCGCGGGCGGCCGCGGCGCGCGCGCTTAAGGCTTGTGCTTGGGATCGCCGGCCGGCTCGGTGCCGGTCGGCTGCGACGGCGTCGGCGGGTCGGAGGCGGGGAAGGATTCCATCAGCGCCTCATCGAGCTCGCGGTCGAGCTTGTGCTTCGGCTTGGGAGCGTCGCCGTCGTGCGCCTTGCGCGGCGGCGGCGGGGTGCGGCCGCGCTCGGCGTCGAGCGGATCGTTGCCCACCGGGCCGCTTGCGCCGGTCTTGGCTGGCTGCGCCATCTGTCTCTCCTGTGGTCGGTCGGAAAGGAAACGAATGCCCCGGCGCAATCGTTCCGCGCCGCCTAACCCCCTCCCCGGCCGCGCGAATTTCCGCCGCCGCCGTGCCGACCCGGCGGCGCTGGCGCGGTTCCCGAAACATGCTATCGAAGGCGCCGGAGAGGGCCTTATGGACACATTGCGAAACGTCACCTCGATCGACGACCTGCGGCAGATGGCGAAGCGCCGGGTGCCGCGCGCATTCTTCGAATATGCCGACTGCGGGTCCTACAACGAGGAGACGCTGCGGGCGAACCGCGCCGACCTCGAGAAGCTGCAGCTGCGCCAGCGCGTGTTCATCGACGTCGACAAGCGCCAGCTCGACACCACCATGGTGGGCGAGCCGGTGTCGATGCCGGTCGTGCTGGCGCCGACCGGCTTGACCGGCATGCAGCACGGCGACGGCGAGATTCTGGCCTGCAAGGCCGCGCACGAAGCCGGCCTGCAGTTCACCCTCTCCACCATGTCGATCTGCTCGATCGAGGACGTGGCGGCCGCGACCTCGAAGCCGTTCTGGTTCCAGCTCTACGTCATGCGCGACCGCGGCTTCGCCCGCTCGCTGATCGAGCGCGCGATCGCCGCCAAGTGCTCGGCGCTGATGCTCACCGCCGACCTGCAGATCCAGGGGCAGCGCCACCGCGACATCAAGAACGGCCTCACCGTGCCGCCGCAGATCAAGCTCGCCAACCTGATCGATATCGCCACCAAGCCGGCGTGGATCGCCAGCGTGCTGATGGGCAAGCGCAAGACCTTCGGCAACCTCGAGGGGCGCATCCCGGGCATGAGCGGCATAAAATCGCTCGGCCAGTGGACCGCCAGCCAGTTCGACCCGACGCTGTCGTGGAAAGACGTCGAGTGGATCCGCGACATCTGGCCCGGCAAGCTGATCATCAAGGGCATTCTGGACCTCGAGGACGCACGGCTCTCCACCAAGACCGGCGCGCAGTCGATCGTCGTGTCGAACCACGGCGGCCGCCAGCTCGACGGCGCACCCTCGTCGATCTCGGCGCTGCCGCGCATCGTCGACGCGGTCGGGAGCGAGATCGAGGTGCTGTTCGACGGCGGCGTGCGCTCCGGGCAGGACGTGCTGCGCGCGCTCGCGCTCGGCGCCAAGGGCTGCCTGATCGGCCGCGCCTTCCTGTACGGTCTCGGCGCCGGCGGACAAGCCGGCGTGCGCACCGCCATCGAGGTGATCCGCAAGGAGCTCGACGTCTCGATGGCCCTCACCGGAACGAGCCGCGTCGACCAGATCGGCCGCCACGTGCTCGCCGACTGGGGCAACCGGCCGCACTGAGCGCGTCGCCGCCGGCATTGCGGGCCAACGGGTCCGCGCTGTGCGCGGCCCGATCACAGGCTCGCGAAGCAATCCGGACCGCCTTGCTGCCTCCGGACTGCTTCGTCGCTGGCGCTCCTCGCCAGGACGGCGGCGCGAGCAAGGTCTAGCGGCCTGCGTAGTCCGCATCGGTGACGTGCTCCATCCATTGCACGGACGCGCCGTCGAGCGCCTCCGCCATGGCGAGATGCGTCATCGCGCAATCGGGCGCCGCGCCGTGCCAGTGCTTTTCTCCGGGCGCGATCCAGACGGTATCGCCGGCGCGGATCGTCTGCACCGGCTCGCCGAGCTTCTGCACGCGGCCCGCGCCGGCGATCACGTGCAGCGTCTGCCCGAGCGGATGCGTGTGCCAGGCGGTGCGCGCGCCCGGCTCGAACCGCACGAACGCGGCACGGAGGCGCGCCGGCGCCGGCGCTTCGATCACCGGATCCTGGCACACCGTGCCGGTGAACCAGTCGGGATTGCCGCGGCGCGACGGCACCGCGCCGCAAGGACGTATTTCCATCGCCGTCTCCTCTTTGGTGCGTCAACCGAGTTGACCGGGCAATCGTCGCAAGACGCGGGGCCGGGCGCGAGCTTTCTTTGCTGACGACGGAATCGGCGGCCTGGGCCAAAGACCCGAGACGGTGTGACATCCGTAGGATGGGTAGAGCGCAGCGAAACCCATCGAGCAGCGGCGCGCCCTATCCCAATACACTTTTCGCCAAGCCTGTGATGGGTTTCGCTTCGCTCTACCCATCCTACAGCGGACATGCTTCGCGATGGCGTGCCGAGGCCTTACAGTCGCGGCGGCAAGCGGAAGTGATTTGGGGGCTGCGTGCATTCGGACGTGAAGAACAAGGCCGCCGTCGGTCATGTGTGGGAGAAGGCGCGCGAGCACGCCACCAATGCCTTCATAGGTGGCTCGATCCTGGTGCTGACCGGCTTCACGCCCGAACACTGGGTCGCGGAAATATTCCACAAGCTGCATCTGCCGGAAGGGCTGACCCGCTGGGCATCCGGCCGTCGACCTGCGGGTCGCGCTGGTCGGCCTCGGCATCGCGGTGATGGTGGTGGATGCGCTATGGCGGCGCCGCCGCAAGGACGCGGCAGGCGCGACCGCGGGCCGCGGCGGCGCGAGCGCGCCGCCTCCGGCGTTGCCGCTGCCCGACAAGCCGTCGATCGCGGTTCTGCCGTTCACCAACCTGAGCGGCGATCCCGCGCAAGACTATTTCTCCGACGGGATCGTCGAGGACATCATCACGGCGCTGTCCCGCTTTCGAACTCTGTTCGTCATCGCGCGCAATTCCAGCTTCACCTACAAGGGCCGGCCGGTCGACGTGAAGCGCGTGGGCCAGGAACTCGGCGTGCGCTACGTGCTCGAAGGCAGCGTGCGCAAGGCCGACAACCACGTCCGGATCTCCGGCCAGCTGATCGATGCCGCGACCGGCGCCCACCTTTGGGCCGAGCGGTTCGACGGCGCCCTCGACCGCATCTTCGATCTGCAGGATCAGATCACGTCGAGCGTGGTCGGCGCGATCGCGCCCAAGCTCGAGCAGGCGGAGATGGAACGCGCGAAGCTGAAGCCCACCGGAAGCCTCGACGCCTACGATCACTACCTGCGAGGCCTGGCGCGGTTCTATGAGCTGACGGCGCCGGCACAGGATGACGCGCTCCGTTTCTTCCGCACGGCGACGCAGATCGATCCGAACTTCGGCGCAGCCTTCGGCATGGCCGCGTGGTGCCACGCGCAGCGCAAGGCGAACGGCTGGATGCTCGATCCGGCGAAGGACACCGCCGAAGCCGCGCAGCTCGCGCGCCGTGCCGTGCAGCTGGGCCGGGAGGACGCGATTGCGCTCTGCAGCGGCGGCTTCGCGCTCGCCTATGTCGCCGACGATCTCGACGGCATCGGCTTCGTCGAGCGGGCGCTCGTGCTCAATCCGAATCTGGCGGCGGCCTGGTACCTGAGCGGGCGCTTGCACGTCCGGCTGGGCCGGCCTGACGAGGCGATCGCGCAGCTGGCGCGCGCCATGCGCCTGAGCCCGCTCGATCCGTTGATGGTGGGCATGCTGCACACGACCGGAGTCGGGCATTTCCTGTCGGGGCGATACGAAGAGGCGCTGTCGTGGGTCGGCAAGGCGCTCGCCGAGCAGCCGGATTATCTCCCCTCGTTACGGATTGCGGCAGCGAGCTACGGGCTGCTCGGCCGGGCTGACGACGCCGGCGCCGCCGTAGCGCGGTTGCGGCAAGCCGATCCGTCGATCCGCATCGCCAATCTGAAGGATTATTCCCTGATCTCGCGGCCTGAGGATTTCGCGAAATACGCGGAAGGCCTGCGCAAGGCCGGGCTGCAGGAGTGATCAGCCTGACATCGTAGGATGGGTTGAGCGCAGCGAAACCCATCGACCAGCCGTGCGCCTCTCCCGATACGGTTGCGCCAGGCGTGTGATGGGTTTCGCTCCGCTCTACCCATCCTACAGACTCGCCTATGTTGCCGACGATCTCGACGGCATCGGCTTCGTCAACATCGTAGGATGGGTAGAGCGCGGCGAAACCCATCGACCAGCGGTGCACCTTGTCCCATACGCTTGCGCCAGGCGCGTGATGGGTTTGGCTTCGCTCACCCATCCTACAGACCTGCCTACGTGGCCGACGATCTCGACGGCATCGGCTTCGTCGACATCGTAGGATGGGTAGAGCGCAGCGAAACCCATCAACCAGCGGTGCGCCCTCTCCCGATACGCTTGCGCCAGGCGTGTGATGGGTTTCGCTTCGCTCTACCCATCCTACACCACCGGGCTACATCGGTTGGCCGCGTCATGCCGGCGCTTGGGCGCGCTACTCCGCGGCGATGCGGTGGGCGCGCGCGAACTCCAGCAGCGCATCGTCATCGACGGCGCGGATCGGCGTGAAGTCGCGGTGCGCGATGAAGTCCGGCCGCGTGAACTTGGTGATGTGGTTGGAGACCGCGCACAGCGTCAGATAGATGATTTTTCGCGGGTAAGGCGTGATGTTCGGCGCCGAGGCGTGCACCAGGTTGCCATGGAACATCAGCACCGAGCCGGGCTTTCCGGTCGGCGCCACGATGCCGGGCTCGCCGGGCCGTTCCGCCTCGCGGCAGAGCCGCGTGACGGTGTCCTCGTCCAGCGTCCACAGCGGATACGACGTGGTGGCCGTGTCGTGACCGGCGCTGAGCGTGCCGCCGCGATGGCTGCCGGGGATCAGCATCAGCGCGCCGTTGAACGGAAACACCTCGTCCAGAAACACCGCGATGTTCATCGCCCGCGGCTCCGGCATGCCGTCGTCGCGCGCCCAGGTGCCGTAGTCCTGATGCCACTGCCAGACGTCGCCCTGGAACGCCGCCTTGGCGTTGAGCTTGAACTGATGCACGTAGACCGGCTCGCCAAACACCTGCTCGAGCGGTCGCACCAGCCGCGGGTGATGCGCCAGCAGGCGAAACACCTCGTTGAACGTGTGGGCCGCGAACGCGGTGCGCGGCGCGCCGGACTTCTCGCGCCAGACCTCCTCGCGGTCGGCCTTGAGGATGGTGTCGCCCTCGATGCGCATCAGCGCGATCTCTTCCTCGGAGAAGCAATCTGGAAAGAACAGATAGCCTTGTTCCTCGAACCGTCGGGTCTGCTCTGCGGTGAGTTTCATGGTCTCCTCCTTGCGTTGAAGGGACCCGCGTTGCCGCGGTGTTGCAGTCTTCTATTCGGTGGCGGCTTCGAGCCGCCATGCCGCCTCTTCGCCGGCGCGTGCGAAATGCCGGCGTGCCGCTGCGGCGGCGGCGGCCGCATCGCCGGCGTAGACATGCGCGAGAATTTCGGCGTGCTCGGCCCA
>DASWSO010000645.1:0-6509 GCA_036402635.1 Xanthobacteraceae bacterium | reverse complement strand
CCGGTCGGCACGCCCGACGCCGGCGCCTTCTGGCGGGTCGCGTCGGAGCACGGCGCGGTCGCGCTGTTCACCGCGCCGACGGCGTTCCGCGCCATCCGCAAGGAAGACCCGCAAGGCAAGCACATCGGCCGCTACGACCTGTCGAAGTTCCGCACCCTGTTTCTCGCCGGCGAGCGCGCCGATCCGCCGACGGGGCAGTGGGCCGAGCAGGTGCTGCGCGTGCCGGTGATCGATCACTGGTGGCAGACCGAGACCGGGTGGGGCATCGCCGGCAATCCGATCGGGCTCGGCATGCTGCCGGTCAAGCACGGCTCGCCCACGGTGGCGATGCCGGGCTACGACGTGCGCATCGTCGACGAGGCGGCGAAGCCGCTGCCGGCCGGCACGATGGGCTCGATCGTGATCAAGCTGCCGCTGCCGCCGGCGTGCCTGCCGACGCTGTGGCAGCAGGACGAGCGCTTCAAGGACGCGTACCTGACGGAGTTCCCCGGCTACTACAAGACCGCCGACGCGGGCTTCACGGACGAGGACGGCTACCTCTACATCATGGGGCGCACCGACGACATCATCAACGTCGCCGGGCACCGGCTCTCCACCGGCAGCATGGAAGAAGTGCTGGCGGCGCACGCGGACGTCGCCGAATGCGCCGTCATCGGCGTCAACGACGCGCTCAAGGGCGAGGTGCCGTGCGGCTTCCTGGTGCTCAAGGCGGGGGTGACCAAGCCGCCGGAAGAGATCGAGCGGGAATGCGTCGCACTGGTGCGCGAGCGGATCGGGCCGGTTGCCGCCTTCAAGCTCGCCGTGACGGTGGCGCGGCTGCCGAAGACGCGCTCCGGCAAGATCCTGCGCGGGACGATGAAGAAGATCGCCGACGGCGAGCCGTGGTCGATGCCGGCGACGATCGACGATCCGGCGATCCTCGACGAGATCGGCGCAGCGCTGCGCGCGAAGGCCGCCGAGGCGAAGGCTTGATGCGTGACGCGTATGTGCATGGTTACGAGGCCGGCGAAAACCAGCGGCTGCAGGATCAGGCCTCGACGCTCGTGGAGCTGCTGCACGCGGATACGACCTATCCGGCAGGCAGCAGCGTCCTGGAAGCCGGCTGCGGGGTCGGCGCGCAGACCGTGATCCTGGCGGCCAACAGTCCGCAGGCGCGCATCACCTCCATCGACCTGTCCGCCGCCTCGCTGGCGCAGGCCGGGGGGGCGGTGCGGGCGGCGGGCATCGAGAACGTGACGCTGCGGCAGGCGGACATCTTCGATCTGCCGTTTCCAAAAGACTCCTTCGACCATGTGTTCGTGTGCTTCATCCTGGAGCATCTGGCGGAGCCCCTGGAGGCGCTGAAAGCGCTGCAGCAGGTGGTGAAGCCGGGTGGAACCTTCACGGTGATCGAGGGCGATCACGGCTCCACCTATTTCCATCCCGACAGCGAGCATGCGCGCCGGGCCGTTGCCTGCTTGGTGGAATTGCAGGCGCGGGCGCGCGGGAATTCCCTGATCGGGCGGGCGCTCTACCCGCTGCTGACCGAAGCCGGATTGAGCGAGGTCCATGTCTCGCCGCGGATGGTTTACGTGGATTCCAGCAAGCCCCGGCTGGTCGAGGGATTCACCAAGAAGACCTTCACCGCCATGATCGAGGGCATCCGGGAGCCGGCGCTGCAGGCAGGGCTGATGAGCGCGGCGGACTTCGACCAGGGGATCGCCGACCTGTACCGGACGGCGGCCGCGGACGGGGTGTTCTGCTACACCTTCTTCAAGGCGACCGCCGTGAAGGGTGCGCGCACGTGACGCGCGCGGCAAAGTCTTCGTTAACCATCAGGATCGTGCGCTGATCGCGTTTTGCCAGCGGCAGCGGCAACATACCTTCGATCCGGCGAACGAAATCTTTGCAGTTCCGCCGTTATGATTCCCGCAACAGGCGCGAATAGACGCCGGGCCACCGCCCGCGAGGAAGCCTGCGGGTTGGGAATGAGAGCCGCCGTCTCAGCATTCAAGAACGTCTCTGCGTGGCTGCCGACCCACTGGCGGACGCAGCGAGCCGCCGTGGTGGCGATCGTCGGCGTCCTCATGCTGGTCGTCGTGGTGGTGGCGGGAATCCAGCTGATCGAGACCCGCCAGGAGCGCTTGGGCGATGGCCGCCGCGAAACCGCCAACCTGACGCGCGCCCTGGTCGAGCAGACCACACGCTACCTGCAAGCGGTGGACCAGCAGCTCATCCGCGTGCAGGGCCACCTGGAAAGCGGGATCGCGCCGAACTCGCCGGAGATGGAGCGCAGTCTCTCCGACATCGCCATCGGCGTCGCCCGTCTCGGCATCGTCGGCCCCGACGGCAAATTCATCAGCCACTCTGACGGCGCGGCGATTCCAGGACTGGACGTCGGCGACCGCGAGTTCTTCGTGAAGCTGCGGGATCACCCCGCAACCGGCCTCTACCTCGGGCGGCCGGTGAACAGCCGCGTCGTCGGCTCCTGGGGCTTCCACCTGGCGCGGCGTATCTCCGGGCCAGACGGCGCGTTCCTCGGGGTCGTGGTGGCGATGCTCGAAGCCGAGTATTTCGAGAAGCTGTACAGCGCCGTGCAACTCGGCGACGACGGCTCCATCGCGTTGTTCCGCGCCGATGGCGCGTTGCTGGCGCGCTACCCGCACGCGGAGACCATGATCGGGCGGACCTTCGAGCACCTCGAAATCTTCAAGCAGCCGGACGGCGAAAAAGGGTGGGTGCTGGCGAAGTCGTTTGTCGACGGGGTCGTGCGGCTGGTCAGCTACCGGCGCGTTCCGGGCTATCCCCTCTATGTCGTCGCGTCGGTTTCGGAAGCGACCATGCTGGCGACGTGGCAGCGCGAGGCGGCCAAGACATCCATGCTGGCGGCGGCCCGCTTGGCGGTTCTGGCGCTGCTCCTGCTGCTGATCCTGCGTTACGCCAAGGCGCACGAGGAACTTGTCCGCGGCGAGGAGCGACTGCGGCTGGCGCTGCAGGCCGGACGCATGTTCGCGGTCGAGCGCGATCTCGCGACCGACCGGGTGGTGCGCATCGGATCCGGCGATATGTTCGGTCTCGGCGACGGCAACTCTGAACATCTGTTCGCCATCGTGCATCCGGACGATGTCGAGCGGGTACGCAGCGCCTTCGAGAAAAAGAATATACGGAAAGCCGGTTCGCTCGATATCGAATACCGGGTGAGGAAGCCCGACGGAAGCTTCGCCTGGGTGTTGAGCAAGGCGCGGATCGTGTTCGGTGCGCTGAGCGGGACCGAGCGCCAGATCGGCATCACCATGGACGTCAGTGACAGGCACGCCGCCGAGCAGCAGGTGCAGAGCGCGGCGCGTCGGCTCGAAGCGGTGCTCGAGAGCACCACCGACTGCGTCTACGTCATCGATGCCGATTGGCGCATCAGCTATGTGAACAATCGCGCCAAGTCGGAACTGAGCCGCGCCGACGATCTGCTCGGCAAAAAGCTGTGGGACGCCTTCCCGACGGCGGTCGGCGGCCCGTTCTGGGCGGCTTTCCACGAGGCCATGCAGGAGCGCACGCCGGTCACGGTCGAAGCGTTCTTCGAGCCGATGCAGGCCTGGTACCAGGTGCATGCGTCTCCGCTCGACGACGGCCTGTCGATGTTCTTCCAGAACGTCACCGAGCGCCGCGCCGCCGAGGAGCAGCTGCGGCAGTCCCAGAAGATGGAAGCGATCGGCCAGCTTTCCGGCGGCGTCGCGCACGACTTCAACAATCTGCTCACCATCATCATGGGCAACACCGAGACGCTGCTCGACGATCTCCCGCAGGGCGATCCGAACCGGCCAATGGCCGAGGTGGTGTTGCGCGCGGCCGAGCGCGGCTCCGAGCTGACCCAGCGGCTGCTCGCGTTTGGACGCCGGCAGCCCCTCAAGCCGGCGCTGACCGACTGCAACGGCGTGGTGAACGACACCGTCAAGCTGCTGCAGCGCACGCTCGGCGAACGCGTCGCGCTGAAGTGGCAAGCGAACGGCATCGCCTGGCCGATCACGGTCGACCCGGGTCAACTCGAAAACGCGCTGGTCAATCTCGCGGTCAACAGCCGCGACGCGATGCCGGACGGCGGCACCATCACGATTCGGGTCGACAATGTCGCCGGCAACGATCCGCGTATCGCCTCGGGCGATTTCACGCCCGGCGATTATGTGATGATCGCGGTGGCCGACACCGGCCGCGGCATCGCGCCGGAGCTGCAGGCAAGGGTGTTCGAGCCGTTCTTCACCACCAAGGAGCTCGGCAAGGGCACCGGGCTCGGCCTCAGCAGCGTATTCGGCTTCGTCAAGCAATCCGGCGGGCACGTCCTGCTGCACAGCCGCTGCGGCGAAGGCACGGTGGTGAGCCTGTTCTTCCCGCGCGCCGCCGGCGCCCGTAAGGACGTGCGGTCGGTGCGCGCGATCCCGGCGGCGCGGCAGGAGCGCGTGCTGCTGGTGGAGGACGATGCCGGTGTCCGCCGCACCATCGCCCGCATGGTGGCGGGGCTCGGCTACGAGGTCTCCGAGGCGTCGAACGCCGACGCCGCGCTGCGCATTCTCGACGGCGGCGAAAGCTTCGACCTGCTGCTCACCGACGTGGTGATGCCGGGCTCGATGAGCGGCTGGGAACTCGGCATCGAGGCCCGCAACCGCCGGCCCGCGCTGAAGGTGCTGCTCGCCAGCGGATACGCCGAGGAGATGGCCGCCGAAGGCAGGTCGGTCACGGAGCTGTTGCGCAAGCCGTTCCGCCGCGAGGACTTGGCCTCGATGCTGCGGCGCGTGCTGGAGCAGGACGGCGCCGCGGCGTAAGCCGCCGAGCCCCCAACGAACAAAACGGCGCCCGTATTGGCATGAACACCACGGCGCGCGCGGCCGCGGCGACGCCACTGCCGCTTGCAGCCGGAGGGTTTGCGCACGGGCGCCGGGAATGAAACAACAGCCGCGGAACTTTCTCCGGGGGCTTACACCATGGCTGACTTCATCTGCACCGCCTGCGGCACCGAATATCCGACCAGCGAAAAGCCGCCGGCGCAGTGCACGATCTGCGAGGAGGAGCGGCAATACGTGCCGCCGACCGGCCAGGGCTGGACCACGCTGCCGGCGCTGAAGACGACGCGGATCAATGCGTTCCAGCAGTACGAGCCCGGCGTCATCGGCATCGGGTCGCAGCCGGCATTTGCGATCGGCCAGCGCGCCGTCCTGATCTGCACGCCCAACGGCAACGTGCTGTGGGACTGCATCGCGCTGCTCGACGACGCGACCGTGACGCTGATCAACGGCCTCGGCGGCCTGAAGGCGATCGCGATCTCGCACCCGCATTTCTATACGACGATGGAGAAATGGAGCCGCGCCTTCGACGCGCCGATCCACCTGCATGCGGCGGATCGCGACTGGATCATGCGGCCGAGCGATCGCGTCAAGCACTGGAGCGGCGAGACGCTGCAGCTCTTGCCGGACGTGACCTTGGTGCGCTGCGGCGGCCACTTTCCGGGCGGCACGGTGCTGCATTGGGCGAAGGGCGCGGAAGGCCGCGGCGTGGTCTGCGCCGGCGACATCCTCACGGTCACGACCGACCGCAAATTCCTCAGCTTCATGCGCAGCTATCCGAACTTCATGCCGCTGTCCGAGCCCGAAGTGACCGGGATCGGCGCCGCGCTCGAGCCGTTCGGGTTCGAGCGCATCTACGGACACTACTTCGACCGCGTGATCGAGACGGATGCCAAGGCGGTGCTGCGCAAGTCGGTCGCGCGCTATGTCGCCGCCATCAACGGCACCGCGCGGCCGGAAGGGACCTAAGGGACCTTGCATCGGCGACGAGCCGCATTCACCCCAGCGCGGCGAGCGCCTCGCCGGCGGCGCGCAGGCCCGTACGATAGGCGCCGTGCGCGGTCGAGAAGTCGTGCGGTGAGGTCGCTTCGCCGGCGAAGAACAGCCGCCCGTCGACCGGCGCCGCCAGCCCGGCGCGCGCCTCGGCCGCTCCGACCCGGGCATACGAATAGGAGCCGAGCGCGTAAGGGTCGCGCGCCCATGCCGACACCGCGACGCAATGCAGGCGCTTGCGGATGCCGGTGCCGAACGCGGCGGCGAGCTCGTCGCGCGCGAACTGCGTGAAGGCCGCTTCGCCGCCGGCTTCGAGATCGCGCGCCAGCCGGCCACCATAATAGGCCTCGATCAGCGGCCGCCCGAACGGGCGAAGATGGTAGTTGCCGGTGCCGGCGCGGTCGGTGGCGCCGAGCAGGCGGCTCTCGACCGGCAGATCGTCGGCGTCATCGATGCGCAGGAAGAGCTTGTCGGCGGTGCCGAGCGGCAGCGCGTGCGCGGCAGCGAGCTTGTCCGGCAGGGCGGGGAATAGCCGCAGCGTCTCGGCGGCCAGCACGGTGGGCGGCGCCGCCAGCACGACGGCGCGGGCCGCGATCGCGCCGTGCGGCGTCTCGATGCGGACGCGCGGCCCGGAATGATCGATCAGCGTCACCGGAGCATCGAGCCGGACGTCGAGCCCGGCGGCGTAAGCCTGCACCAGCGTGCCGT
>DASWSO010000644.1:0-3385 GCA_036402635.1 Xanthobacteraceae bacterium | reverse complement strand
GCCGCGATCTTGTCGACGCCCATGCCGTCGGTCGCCAGCCAGCGCGGGATATGCACGTTGCACAGCCGTTCCACGTCCGTGAACACTTTGCCGGTGCCGGTGCCGGCGGCCGGACAGGAGGTGCCGAACGCGTCACCCACCAGCACCACACCGGGCTGCAGGTAGTCCGTGGTGGCATAAAGATCGGCTGGGCGGACCTTGATCGGACCGACCACCTCGAAATCGCCGAGCAGCTTGCGCAAGCCCGGCAGCGTGGCGAGCAGCACGGCTTCCGGCGCCTGCTTGAACTGCGGCAGCCACGGATCGTCGAGATCGCGGTAGACCATGAAGTTGGCGCGCATCGACGCGCCGACCGGAAACAGCGTCAGGTAGGCGGTACGGTCGGCCGGGCGTTCGGAGTAGTGGCTCAGCGAGCCGAACGGGAAGCTCGCGCCGCCGCGCGGCTTGAGGTCGAAGCCGAGGGTGACGGAGTGGCACCGGCTCAGCTCCGTGCGCCCCATGCCGAGAGAATGGCGGAGCGCGATGTTGAGCCCGTTCGCCACCACCAGCAGGCGTGCCGAGACCTGTTCGCCGTCGGCCAGCGTGACGATCTGCCGATCCGGTCCGGTCGCCGCAGCCGTGACCTTGCCGCAGACGAACTGCGCCGGCGGGCGCACCTCGGCGCGCACGGCGTTAACCAAGGTATCATAGAGAATCCCGTGCTGGTCGCCCGGGCGCCGCTCGACCACGCGGCCGAGCCGCGCCACCCAGGCCTCGGTGTCGGGCGTGGCGGCGCGCAGCACCGCGTCAGCCAATCCGGTGCGGCGCAGCACCGCGAGCTGCGCGGAATCCAGCTTCTCGCAGCGCAGTTCCGGCGGATAGACCGGATGCGGATCAATGACGACCGCCGGAATCCCGGCCCGCCCCAACATGGCGGCCGCCACCGAGCCGGCCAGGCCTCCCCCGGCGATCGCGACCTCAGTGTGACGCATGCATCCCTTCCGGTTCCACGCCGTCCTATTTGCACGCAAAACGCTAAACGAATTTTGAAGCATACGGCCTGATCCTGCGAGCATCCGCACGGCAAGTTTTAAGGCTTTCGGCCTATTTGGTTACCCGCCGCGCACCCGCCGCCGCCGTGCCGTGCCGGAGAGAGGCCCTTCCATGTCGTCCATTCGCGTCGAGGTTTCGCCGTTGCCGATTGCGATCGATGCGCAATGGGAAGCGCTGGCCGGCCGCGCCTGCCCGAACGTCTTCATGCACCCGGCGGCGCTCAACGCCGCGCAGGCGAGCGGACTGGCGGACCTGCGCGTGCTGCTGGCCTGGGACCGCGCCAGCGATCCGCAGACCCTGGTCGGGATCTGGGCGCTGCAGGCCCGCAAGCTGACACCGTTCGGCCCGGCCGTGCTTGACCCCCTGCCCCATGACTACGCATTCGGATCGCAGCCGGTGTTCGAGGAAGCGCGTGCCGCTGAGGTGATGGCCGCGTTCCTGGCCGCGCTCGCCGACCACCCGGGGCCCAAGGTCCTGCGCCTGCGGAATTTCGACGGCGAGGGCCCGGCCTTCGCGGCACTGCGCGACATGCCTGCGGCGCGGGTGCAGCTTTCTGTCTCGGAACGGCCGGTGGTGTCGCGCGAGGCCGGCATGAAACTCTCCGGCTCGACCCGCAAGAAGCTGCGGCAGGACTGGAACCGGCTCGGCTCGCTCGGTGCGGTCGACATCCAGAACGAGCGCGCGCCCGCCGCCGTGCTGGCGGCGCTGGAAGTGTTCCTGGCGCTGGAATTGAAGAGCTGGAAAGGCGACCGCGGCACCGCGCTCCTTTCGCGGCCATCGCATGCGGCGTTTGCCCGCGGGATGGTGGCGGACATGGCGACGCGCGGCCATGCATCGGTCGCGCTGCTGCGGCTCGACGGCCGGCCGATCGCCGCGCAGGTGCTGCTCTATTGCGGCCGCACCGCCTACACCTGGAAGACCGCGTTCGACACCGACTTCGCCAAGCACTCGCCCGGCACGCTGCTGGTCGACAAAGTGGTCGAGCAGCTGTTCGCCGGGACCGAGATCGACGCGATCGATTCCTGTTCGGCGGCGGACGGCTTCATGGCACAGCTCTGGAGCGGGCGCCGCAGCATGGTGAACCTGCTGCTCGACCTGTCGGGCCGCAAGTCGCTGGCGTTCCCGATCGCCGCCTGGCGCGAGCACAGCTACCAGCGGCTGCGCGGCGTGCGCAACCGGCTGCGCACGGCGTTCTCGGCGCTCGGCAAGAAGCGCGCCCTGCCGCGGCCGAAGCAGCCGGCGACGCAGTCCTAGCGGCGCTTGCCGCTACCCGGCGGCGGCCTGCTGCACCGCCGCGCGGCTTGCGATAAGATGCCGCCATGTCCGACACCCTCGAGCAGCCGCGCGACGATTACCTGCTGCGCCCCGACCCGGCCGATCCGCGCCTGACCGTGCGGGTCGAAGGCCTCGACCAGACCGGCGCGGCGGTCACCACCAGCGTCACGGTGGAGCGGCCGCTGACGATCTTCCTGAACGCGCAGGAGATCGTCACCGCGATGACGATCGGCGACTATCCGGACTATCTCGCCATCGGCTACCTCCTGAACCAGAACATGCTGCGCGCCGACGACGTCGTCACCGAGGTCGAATACGACGACGACCTCGCCGTCGTGGTGGTGCGTACCGAGCGCGCCACCGACTACGAGCAGAAGCTCAAGAAGAAGGTGCAGACCTCCGGCTGCGCGCAGGGCACTATTTTTGGTGACCTGATGGAGCTGATCGAGAATTCCACGCTGCCGGCGGCGACGCTGCGCACCTCGTGGCTGTATGCGCTGACCCGCAAGATCAACACCACGCCGTCGCTGTATCTGGAGGCAGGCGCGATCCACGGCTGCGTCCTAGCGCAGGAGGACCGGCCGCTGGTCTACATGGAGGACGTCGGCCGTCACAACGCGGTCGACAAGATCGCCGGCTGGATGTTCCGCCACGGCGTTTCGGCGCACGACAAGCTGTTCTACACCACCGGACGCCTGACGTCCGAGATGGTGATCAAGACCGTGCGCATGGGGATCCCGATCCTGGTGTCGCGCTCCGGCTTCACCGCGTGGGGCGTGGAACTCGCCCGCAAGGCCGGGCTGACGCTGATCGGGCGCGCACGCGGCAAGCGCTTCGTCGCGCTCGCCGGCGAGGAGCGCATCGTGTTCGACCAGGACCTCGCCTCGGTCGAGGACGAAGGCGCGCGCCACCGCCGCAAGGCCGCCGCACAGGATGATTGAGTTGTCCGCCGATCGGCCGGGCGCGGCGCAACGGCCGCATGCCGCACCGGCGGCGGCGTCCCCTCCCCCGGCGAAGCGGCGAGGGGAAGCGTTGGCGGCGCGGCAACCTCACAGCGATACCGTTGGCCTCGTGCTCG
>DASWSO010000643.1:0-2422 GCA_036402635.1 Xanthobacteraceae bacterium | reverse complement strand
GCCTATGAATTCCGCAGCCGCATGCTGGGCCTGGTGATGGGCTCGGTGTTCGACGCCGCGTTCCGCCGGTTCGCCGAGGCGTTCGAGGGCCGCGCCGACGCGATTTATGGGACGGAGTGAAAGGACTTCGTCATCGCCGGGCTTGACCCGGCGATCCATGGCAAAACCGCGCCGGCCTGTTCTTTCGAGGGATGCGCGCATCAAGCCCGCGCATGACTATACGGAAGCGGCAAGCTACTCCCCGGCCAGCTCACCCAACATCGCCAGCGCTTCCAGCACCGACAGGCGCCGCACCTCGCCGCGGCCGATGTCGCCGTAGCGGCATTCGCGCGCGAGCTGCCGGCCGTCGCGCGCAGCCGCGGCGAAATGCACCAGCCCACCCGGTTTCTCGGCGCTGCCGCCGCCCGGGCCGGCGACGCCGGTGACCGAGACCGTGAGATCGGCGCGCGAGTTCTTGAGCGCGCCCGCCGCCATCGCCACCGCGGTGGCGCGGCTCACCGCGCCGTGCTGCTCGAGGGTGGCAGAAGGTACGCCCAGCATCGCCTGCTTGGCGTCATTGGAATAGGTGACGAAGCCGCGGTCGACCACGTCGGACGAGCCGGCGATCTCGGTCAATGCCCCGGCCACCAGCCCGCCGGTGCAGGATTCCGCGGTCGCGACCATCAGCTTCTTGGCGCGGCAGCGCGCCAGCAGCGCGGTGGCGGCGGCGCGGGTCTCCGCGTCAATCATCGAGCCCGCCCGGCAGCCGCACCGTCGCGCTGGCAAGCGCCGCGATGCCTTCGCCGCGGCCGATGAAGCCGAGCTGTTCGGTCGTCGTTGCCTTCATGGCGACGCGCGAGACCGAAATGCCGGCGATCTCGGCAATGCGTGCGCGCATAGCGTCGCGGTGCGGACCGATGCGTGGCGCCTCGCACAGCACCGTCACGTCGAGCAGCGCGATGCGGCCGCCGCGCGCCCGCACCCGCTCGCATGCGAACGCGAGGAAGCGGTCCGAGGAAGCACCGCGCCATTGCGGGTCCGTGGGCGGGAAATGTTGGCCGATGTCGCCGTCGGCAAGCGCTCCGAGCACCGCATCGGTGAGCGCATGCAGCACCACATCGGCGTCGGAATGGCCGACCAGCGCGCGGTCATGCGGAACCTTCAGGCCGGCCAGCCAGACGTGGTCGCCGTCGCCGAAGGTGTGAACGTCGAAGCCGGTGCCGGTGCGCACATCCGCGAGAAGTTGCGCATGCACGGCCTCGGCCTCGGAAAAATCCTCCGGCGTGGTGAGCTTCATATTGGCCCGCTCTCCTTCGAATATGCTCACGCTCATGCCGGCCCATTCGACGAGCGCGGCATCGTCCGGGAAGTCGTCGCGGCCCTCGCGGGTGGCGCGGCGGTGCGCCTGCAACAGGTCGGCATAGCGGAACGCTTGCGGCGTCTGCACGGTGCGCAGCCGGCTGCGGTCGACCGTGTCGACCACACGGCCCACGCCGTCCACCGCCTTCACCGTGTCCACGACCGGCAGACCCGGAATCGCCGCGCCGGCTTCCTGCGCAGCGCGTATGGCGCGCGAAATCAGGGCGGGCGAGGCGAACGGCCTAGCCGCGTCGTGAATCAGCACGATCTGCGGCCTTCGCGCTTCCAGCGCTTCCAAGCCGCCCCGCACCGACTGTTGGCGGGTGGCGCCGCCCCACACCGGCGGCAGCGCCGTCACTCCTGAAGTGGCACTTTCAAACAGTCCGATATCGTCCGGATGAATCACGGGTTGTACGAGATCGACCTCGGGATGTTCGGCGAACAGGCGCAGGCTGGTCCGCACCACCGGCTGCCCCGCGACGGTGAGATATTGCTTCGGCGTGGCGCCGCCGAATCGATGCCCGCGCCCGGCAGCGACGACGATGGCGGCAATGCGGGCGTCCATGAATCCGATCCGTTCGGTGCGAAGGTCGCTCTCTAACATCCGAGAGAAGCGGGGAAAAGCCGGCCAGCAAGTGAAATGCTGCGATGCACCCTTGCCAGTGCAGCGCAGCATGGCTAAACTGTGTGCAAATCAGACGCCGCCTAATCTGTGAGCAGAACAGAGCAAATGCCGGGAACACTGCCGCCTTTCATGATCGGGTCGATGCCGGTGCGCAACCGCGTGCTGGTCGCGCCCATGTCCGGCGTCACCGACGCGCCGTTCCGGCGGCTGCTGTGGCGCCACGGCGCCGGCCTGGTGATTTCGGAAATGACCGCCAGCGAAGCGCTCGCGGACGGTAACGCCGACGCCGCGCTGCGGCTCGCCGGCGACAGCACCGGTCCTCGGGTGGTGCAGCTCGCCGGCTGCGAGCCGCGCTGGATGGGCGAGGGCGCCCGCATCGCGGAGGCGTCCGGCGCCGAGGTGATCGACATCAACATGGGCTGCCCGGCGCGGCGGGTGACCACCGGCTATGCCGGGTCG
>DASWSO010000642.1:0-4747 GCA_036402635.1 Xanthobacteraceae bacterium | reverse complement strand
CGCGCTGCACGGCGAGCGCGAGCCGCTCCTGCTCCTTGGTGGCGGCCAGCAGCTCGAACGCGAAAGCACGTCCGCTCGCACGCTCGCGCAGTTCGCCTCCGTCGATCTCCCAGCCGGCGTGGGCGAACAAGTCGAGTGCGGCGCGCAGCCGGTCGCGGTCGCGTCCGGATCCGTCGGAACCCGGCACCCGCCACGTGCCCTCCAGAATGTCGGCGCGCACCGCGCCGGGAAATCGCTTCAGCAATGCGCGCTCCGCCGCGTCCGCCGGGCGGCCGTAGGCCGAGAGTTCCGAACCCTCGAAATAGCTCGCGGTGCGGCGGAACCGGTCGAAGAAGAAGGTCCGGTTGACCCAGGCGAAGTCGAACAGCAATCCCACCGCCTCGCGCACGCGGATGTCGGCGAACAGGTCCCGGCGCGTGTTGAAGACGAGGCCCGACATGCCGTGCGGCAGCCCGCTCGCGAACGCCTCCTTGACGATGCGTCCGTCGCGCAGCGCCGGACCGCCATAGCCGGTCTCCCAGCGGCCGGGATCGGATTCCGCGCGCACGTCGTAGAGCCCGCGCTTGAACGCTTCGAGGTAGGTGTTGGCATCGCGGTAGAAATCGAACCGGACCTCGTCGAAGTTCCAGAACCCGCGATTGACCGCGAGATCGCGGCCCCAGTAGTTCGGGTCGCGCCGGAATGTGACGCGCTCGCCGGGCCGCACATCGGCCACGACATAAGGACCGCTGCCGAGCGGCGGCGCGAACGTGGTCTGCTCGAACGTTTCCGGGTCGATCGCGTGCTTCGGCAGCACCGGCATCAAGCCGAGGATCAAGGGCAGCTCGCGGTCGGCAGCGTCGGCGAAGTCGAAGCGCACCGTGCGCGGCCCGAATGCCTGCGCGCGCGCAACCTTGGCGTAATAGGTGCGGTGGTTCGGCCGGCCTTTGTCGCGCAGCAACTGCCAGGAGAACGTCACGTCCTCCGCCGTCACCGGCGTGCCGTCCGAGAAACGCGCCGCCGCATGCAGCGTGAAGCTGACGTAGCTGCGCTCGTCATCCGTCTCCACCGATTCGGCGAGCAGGCCGTACAGCGTGAACGGCTCGTCGTAGCCGCGCGCCATCAGGCTCTCCGTCACGTAGCCGCGGGTCTGCTGCAGCGCGAGCCCCTTCACGATCAGCGGATTGAGGCTGTCGAAGGTGCCGAGCAGGCCCTGCACCAGCAGCCCGCCTTTCGGCGCGGACGGATCCGCATAGGCGAAGTTGCTGAAACCCGCCGGCAGGGCAGGGGCTCCGTGCATCGCGATGGCGTGGGGCGGTGCGGTCTCGGCCAACACCCGATCAGATGCGGCCAGCCCCACCGCAACGATCGCCGCGGCGGTGGCGGCGCGCAGGAGACGGGCATGCGGGGTCCGCAATGGCTGCACAATCCGCTCAAGACGATTCGCTGTTTCGGCGCCGAATGTAACACGGCGGGCGCGATTGAATCGGCTTGGTCCGCCGCGCCGATTCGGCCGGATGACGCGTGGCTTGCGTGCCTTTCGCGTCACGCTGTTGCCGTATTTGGCGCAGAGGGGAAACCGCACCATGGGGCACGCTGGCGCAGGCCTGCGACGGCGTCGATTCAGAAGGACGGTTTGATGCAATTCGGCAAGGTCAGCGCGCCGGCAGGTCCGGCGCGGCGCGCATTGGGCGCCGTCTCTTTCGGGGTGCTCGCGCTCCTGCTTGCCGATCAAGCTTCCGCGCAACAGACGCCCGCGCCGGCCCAGCCGCCGCGCGCGCAGCAGCCGGCACAGCGCCCGGCGGCGCAACCGCAGCCGCCGCGCCCCGCGCAGCAGCCGGCGCAGCGCCCGGCGGCGCCGGCCGAAGCGCAGCCCGCTGCACCGGCTCCGGCGGTGGCGGAGACGCCGCCGCTGATCTACTCGCCGTGGACCAAAGTGTGCGGCAAGGAAGGGCAGCCGAACGCGCCCGAGCAGAAAGAAGTGTGCTTCACCATCAAGGAAGCGCGGCTCGACACCGGGCAGTTCGTCGCCTCCGCCGGCGTGATCGAGATGGAGGGCCAGCCGCAGAAAATCCTGCGCGTGACGCTGCCGCTCGGGCTCCTGATCCGGCACGGCACCCGCATGCTGGTGGACGCGCAGACCCCGATGACCGGCCAGTACAATTTCTGCCTGCCGAACGGCTGCTGGGCCGACTTCGAGGTCAATGCCGAGTTCGTCGGGCGCCTGAAGAAGGCACAGAACCTCACCCTGCAAGCCTTCAACCTCAACGGTCAGGTGGCGAGTTTCCAGTTCCCGCTGGTCGACTTCGCGAAGGCCAATGAGGGGCCGGCGACCGATCCCAAGGTGCTGGAAGAGCAGCAGAAGAAGCTGCAGGAGGAGCTGCAGCGGCGCGCCGACGAGGCCCGCAAGCGGCTCGAGCAGCAGGGCGCGCCGGGGGCGCAGCCGCCGAAGCCGTAAGCCCCGAGCCGGCGGCGGAACAGCCGCCGAACAGCCGCCGAACAACCGGAAGAACAGCGCATGGACCGCCGCGGAAGCGGCGGTCTTCTTGCGTGGTCGGCGTTGGCCCGTGGCGCTAAGCGCGATCCGTCAGTTCAGGCTCGAACTGCGCGGCCGGTACTGCCCGTCGCGGCCGCGCTCGAACACTTCGCTGACCTGCGGGTGACGCACCGGGTCGCCGGAGGTATCCGGCAGCAGGTTCTGCTCGGAGACGTAGGCGACGTATTCGGTCTCCGCGTTCTCGGCCAGCAGGTGGTAGAACGGCTGGTCCTTGTGCGGACGCACCTCGGCCGGAATCGACAGCCACCATTCCTCGGTGTTGGCGAACGTGGGGTCGACGTCGAACACCACGCCCCGGAACGGGTAGACGCGGTGGCGGACGACATCGCCGATCTTGTATTTGGCGGTACGCGGCTTGCTCATGGCACCGAAATAGGATGATTGCGCCGGCGGCGCTAGATTATCTGCTTCGCGCATCACCCGAAGCTGCACCGCCCGCAATTCACAACTGCCCCGCATGCTCGACGTCATCAACCTGGCGCTGCCGTTCTTCGGGCTGATCTTCCTCGGCTACGCCTGCGGCAAGCTCGCGCGCATTCCCTACCGCGGGCTCGCCTGGATGAACTTCTTCCTCATCTACGTCGCGCTGCCGGTGCTGTTCTACCGCATCCTGGCGCAGACGCCGTTCGAGCGGCTCGCCAACCTGCCGTTCGTCGTCGCCACCACGCTGGCGACCGCGGGCGCTTTCGCGCTCGCCTTCGTGCTGGCGCTGATGATCCTGCGCGGCGCGCTTGCCGAGGCGACCATCGCCGGGCTCGCCGGCGGCTACGGCAATATCGGCTATATGGGGCCGGGGCTGGCGCTGGCGACGCTCGGGCCGGAGGCGGCCGTGCCGGTCGCGCTGATCTTCTGCTTCGACACCATCGTCCTGTTCGCGCTGGTGCCGTTCCTGATGGCGCTCGCCGGCGGCACCCATACCAGCCTCGCGCTCGCCGTCTTCGGCATCCTCAAGCGCATCGTCACGCATCCGTTCATCATCGCGACCGTGGCCGGGGTGGCGGCCGCGGCATTCCACTTCCAGGCGCCGGTCGCGCTCGATCGCCTGATGGAATTCCTGCACAACGCCGCCGCGCCATGCGCGCTGTTCGCACTCGGCGTCACCGTGGCGCGGCGTCCGCTGGCGCGCATGCCGTGGGAAGTGCCGGCGGTGGTGCTGGTCAAGCTGCTGGTGCACCCCGCGCTGGTGCTGCTGCTGCTCTCCGCACTGGGGCCGATGCCGCAGACCTGGGTCTACACCGCGGTGCTGATGGCGGCGCTGCCGCCGGCGCTCAACGTGTTCATCATGGCGCGCCAGTACGACACCTGGGTGGAGCAGGCGTCGAGCTCGGTGCTGCTCGGCACGCTGATCTCCGTCGTCACGCTCACCACGGTGATGTGGCTGGTGAAGACGCAGAAACTGCCGGCGTCGTTGTTTTGAAGGCGGCGTGCCGGCGTCACGCCGGCTCGGTGCGCGGCTCGGGCTGCGTTGCGGCCGCCGCGTCGGCCGATTGCTTTCTCAGCAACTGATCGGTGCGCTGGCGTCGCTCCAGCTTGGCGCTTCGGGCGTGCTCATGCTTCGGCGTCGTGTTCGCCCAATCGGCGACACGGTTGGCTAGTTTTCGGAGATACACGGGAGATCCGTTCGGTTCGAGGCAGCTCGGTTCCTGAGAGGAAGTGTCGAGCGGCCCGGAACGTTCCGGTTTTCGTCTACTGCGACGCCGGGGTACCGGCTTATTCGCGGCCTCGTGGCCTATTCTGAATTGGCCCGCGGCCCGGTTTGCGGATCGCCGTGCAGCGCCTCGGCTTTGACCGGCATCGGCGAGCGGCTCCCATGCGGCGTGATACGGCCCTCTATTCCCCAGCCGCGCTTCCCGGCCAGGGGCGTTGTCAGAACCGGATTCCAAGCAGCCAACCCGAGCAGGAGCAGGACGAACAGCCCAACAACCACGAGCGCTGAAACCGCAGCCAGGTCGAGGACCTCTGCTACGAGCACCAACACGGTGGCCACGACAACCACGCCGACCGCCCAGCGATTGCCGAACGTGAAGGGCTGTTTCATGCGGCGGCCTGATCCTCGGGTGTGGTCGGCGGCGGCACATATACGGGAGCGTGCGTTTACGAGAGTTTGTCGATTTAGGTGCAAGTGAGCGGGTCCCAGAGCGGACCCGGCCGTTTTAAACCGGGGTGCCGGACCGCCGTCGAGGCTTCAGGCCGCCGTGCACCGGGCGACGA
>DASWSO010000641.1:0-5183 GCA_036402635.1 Xanthobacteraceae bacterium | reverse complement strand
GATCCGGAGCTGTTCGCGGCGCTGGTCGACGTCGATCTCGCCGAAGCCTGCATCACCTCGGCCGCCACGCTGGTGGCGGACGAAGGGCCGGCGAACGCGTTCCGGCTGCCGGAGGTGCCGGGCGTGGCGGTGGTGTCGAACCTCGCCGAAGGCATCAAGTGCGCGCGCTCATGGAAGATCACGCCGACCGTCGGCGCCGATCCGGAATACCCGGACGTGACGCCGCGCGACGCGCAGGCGCTGCGCGAGTGGGACGCGCTGCGCAAGGCGGCGGAGTAGATGCCGTTACAGAGTTGCACATGAACTTCCCCGATCGCCTGCTCGCCGGCTACCGCTCCTTCCTCGACGGCCGCCTGCCGGTCGAGCAGAGCCGCTTCCGTGAGCTCGCCGAGCAGGGCCAGTCGCCGGAGATCATGGTGATCGGCTGCTGCGACTCCCGCGTCTCGCCGGAGGTGATTTTTGACGCGCGGCCGGGCGAACTATTCGTGGTGCGCAACGTCGCCAACGTGGTGCCGCCGTACGCGCCGGACAACAACTACCACGGCGTCTCGGCAGCGCTCGAGTTCGCCGTGCAGGGCCTGCGCGTGAAGCACATCGTGGTGCTCGGCCACGCGCAGTGCGGCGGCGTGCGCGCCTTCGCGGAGGACAACGCGCCACTCTCGCCCGGCGACTTCATCGGCAAGTGGATGGAGCTGATCGCGCCCGCCGCCGCGTCGATCGCGCCGCGCGCCGCCGGCGAGCCGCTCGACGACTACGTCCGCCGGCTGGAGCAGGCCTCGACCTTGCGCGCGCTCAATAACCTGATGACGTTTCCGTGCGTGCGCATCCTGGTCGAGCGCGGCAAGCTCAAGCTGCACGCGGCTTATTTCGGCGTCGCCACCGGACTTCTTTCGGTGTGGGATGCCGCCAGCAACGCGTTCGTGCCGATGGCGGACGCCGCACCGTCGTCAGCCGAGCCGCGCTTCTGATAACCGCGACACGACGATCCCTCTCGCCGGCTGTGAAGCACACTACGGGCGCGCCACCGCGGAGCTGCTGCGAAAGGCGCCGGAGAGGCTGCGCGCGCGGCCGGTATCGATGCTGACATAGGCGGTCATGCCGGCGCGCAGCGGCGGCTCCCCTGCCCGCTCCACCAGCCGCAGCCGCACCGGCAGGCGCTGCACCACCTTCACCCAGTTGCCGGACGCATTCTGCGGCGGAAGGATCGCGAACTCGGCCCCGGTCGCCGGGCTGATGCTTTCGACCTCCGCGTTCCAGGTGATCTCGGGATACATGTCGAGCGTCACGGTCGCCTTCTGCCCGACCGCCACAAAGGTCAGATCGGTTTCCTTGAAATTCGCTTCCACCCACGGCCGCCGGTCGGCGACCAAGGAGAACAGCGGCGTCTGCGCCTTCACCTGCTCGCCGAGTTGGAGCTTGAAATTGACCACGACGCCGGCGCGCGGCGCCTTGATCTCCGTATAGGCGAGATCGAGCGCGGCGCGGTCGCGCAGCGCCTTCTTCTCGCGCACGGCCGGGTATTGATCGGTCGGCAGCTCGGCATTGCCGCCGAGCGAGGCTTCCACGCGCGCGATGCGCTCATGCAGCATGCCGAGACGGTCGCGCGCCTGGATCGCATCGCTGTCGGCCTGCTCGACCCTGGTCGCCGGACTGACGCCGCGGCCGGAGAGATCGCGCTGGCGCTTGGCCTGCGCCTCAAAATACAGCACCCGGTTGTCGGCTTCCTTGGCTTCCGCCCTGCTCTCGCGCAGGCCCGCCTTGAGCTGCTCGACGGCCGCGCGGGCGGAGTCGGTCTCGGCGTCCGCCTTGGCGAGCGCCAGCCGGTATGGCTCGGGATCGAGCCGCACCAGCACGTCGCCGGCCGCGACCACGGCGTGATCGCGCGCGCGCAATTCGACGATGCGGCCCGGCACTTCGCTGGCGATCTGGGCGATGTCGGCTTTCACGAAAGCGTTCTCGGTGGAGGCGTAACGCCCGCCCTGCAGCCAGAGCAGCAGCGCGGCGACGAGCACGAGCGTCGGCACGCCGATCAGCAGAACCGGACGCAAGGCCCTGCGGCGGCCCAATCCGGTCAGGCCGATGTTCACGCTCGCCCGCTCCCGTTCTGACGGCGCGCGGCTCGCGCGATCGGCTTGGCCGCGCCGTTGGTGGTCGCGACCAGACTTGTCTTGATGCGCGCCAGCAGCTTCGCGAACCGCGCCGCCTCCGGCCCGGAAAGGCTGGCGAGCGCATCGTCGACGGTCGCCTCCGCGATCCGCCAGATGCGCTTGTGCACCCGCTCCGCCTCGGGCGTGAGATAGATGCGGTTGACCCGCCGGTCGCCATCCTGCGCCCGGCGCACGACCCAGCCCTTGGTCTCGAGCCGGTCGATCATGCGGCCGGCGCTCGCTTTCTCCACCTCCATCATGTCGGCAAGCTCGGACTGGGAAGCGCCGGGGCGGCGGTGCAGGCGCGTGAGCACCAGCCACTGCGCGCGGGTGAGCCCCAGCCTTCGCACACGGCGGTCGAACACCGTGCGCAGCAGGCGCGCGACGTCGGACAGCATCACGCCGATGTGCTCGTCCGTATTCGGCATAGGCGAACGTAGCCTGCGCGCGGTTAGTAAGCTAAGCTTACTTTCGCCTAACATACCGTCGTCAGGGATATGGCCTCAAGCTCCGCCGGCGCCCACGTCGAGGATCCCGGCAGCCTGGTCTCGGCGGGCCAGCGGTATCTGACTTTGGCGACGGTGGTGTTGGGCTCGTCGCTCTATGCCACCGCGCTGCTCACCACCTCGACCATCCTGCCGCAGATGCAGGGCGCGCTGTCGGCGACCCAGGACGAGATCGCCTGGGTCATGACCTTCAACATCCTGGCGACCGCGGTGGTGACGCCGACCACCGGCTGGCTGGTCGCCCGCTTCGGCACCCGGCGGGTGATGTTGTGGTCGTTGTTCTTCTTCTCGGCCGCGACACTGCTGTGCGGCATGGCGCAGTCGCTCGAGACGCTGGTGCTGTGGAGGATCGTGCAGGGCGGCGCCGGGGCGCCGGTGGTGCCGCTGTCTCAGACCATCCTGCTCAATACCTTCCCGCGCCGCCAGCACGCCATGGTGCTGTCGGCCTTCGGCATGGCAGTCGGCGTGGCGCCGGTGTTCGGCCCCGTGCTCGGCGGCTATTTGGCGGAGGTCTACGGCTGGCGCTGGTCGTTCTACATGCTGGTCCCGGTGGGGCTGCTCTCCCTCGTCGGCCTTCACCTCACGCTGCTGGCCGACCGGACGCCCACCAAGGTGCAGCTCGACTGGACCGGGTTCCTGGCCCTGGCGACCGCGCTGGCCGGGCTGCAGCTGGTGCTCGCACGCGGCGTGCGCCTGGACTGGTTCGAGTCGCCGGAGATCGTGATCGAGTGCCTGGCCGCAGCGCTCGCCTTCTATGTCTTCGTCGTGCACTGCCTCACCACCAAGACGCCCTTCCTCAACCTGCGTCTGCTGACCGACCGCAACTACGCCATCGGCCTCGTGCTGGTGACGATCTACGGCATGCTCAACTTCACCCCGATGGTGCTGCTGCCGCCCCTGCTGCAGCAGCATGTCGGCTTCAGCGACGCGCTGGTCGGCCAGGTGATCGGCTCGCGCGGCGTGGGCATGACGGTCGGCTTCCTGACCGCCGGGCTGATGAGCCGGCTCGATCCGCGCATCGGCATGAGCGTGGGCTTCATCATCCAGGCTCTCGCCGGCGTGTGGATGCTCACCTTCGATCTCAACGTGACGATGGAGATGCTGGTCTGGAACAGCCTGATCCAGGGCTTCGCGGTCGGCATCATCTGGGTGCCGCTGTCGGTGGTCGCCTTCGATACGCTGCCGGTGCAGGCGCGCGCGGAGGCGTCGTCAGTCTTCCACCTGTTGCGCAATGTCGGTTCGAGCTTCTTCATCTCGCTGTCGGTTGCGGAGATCGTGCGCGCGACCGGCGCCAACTACAGCCGCATGACCGAGATGATCACGCCCTACAACGCGGTGCTGGGGATGCCGGGGAAGGCGGGCGGGTGGAGCTTCGACACCGTCCCGGGTCTCGCCAAGGTCGGCAACGAGATCGCCCGGCAGGCGGCGATGATCGGCTATCTCAACGCCTTCATGATGTACACGGTGGCGTCGGTCTTGGCGGTCGCGTTCGTGCTGCTGGTGCGGCGGCGGGCGCTCCCGCGGCCTGCGTGATCAATAAAGAATGAAGTAGCCAGCGAAGCCGAGCACAACCGCGATCAGGATGAACGGCAGCGACTTGTTGAGATTCGTCATGCGCCACTATGCGCCGCCTCGGCCGTGGTTTCCAGCAGCAAACGTCCGGCGCCGGGTCGGGCGCGCGGCGGTTGGCCGCGTGGCGCGCGAAGGGCCTCGCAAATGACACGAAGATCGCCTATGTACGTACCGTTCGATCTCTGCTGCTGGCTTGCTACTTGCCCCTCAAGGGCCATCTCAAGGCGCTGCTGAACTCGGATATAGTGGACCCGATGGTCGGGTCTGCGAACGCTTCGCGCGTTTTGAAATGGAGGGCCAAATGGCCACCGGTACTGTAAAATTCTTCAATTCCACCAAGGGTTTCGGCTTCATCCAGCCGAGCGACGGCAGCAAGGACGTGTTCGTCCACGTGTCCGCCGTCGAGCGCGCCGGTCTGCGCGGCTTGGTCGAGGGCCAGAAGCTCAGCTTCGACGTCGTCACCGAGCGTGGCAAGCAGGCTGCGGCGAACCTGCAGGAAATCTGAGCGGCTCTAGTCGCTCACCGAGGCCCGGCGCCCAGCGCCGGGCCTTTTTCATTTGTACTTGTTCAAAGGAGACCGTCATGGCCAAGAAGCCGGGCGCACGCGCCGAATTCGCGCTGTTCAACGTCCTCTATGAGGATGGCTCGCAGCGCTCCAACCGCAAGGTCCCTGCCGAAGCGCTCGCCGGCGCACTCGACGCCGACACCGCCGCCCGCAGCGTGCTGCAGCAGCAGGACCTCGATATCGCCGCCAAGTCCGGCGTCCCGCCGCTGCCGATCAAGAGCATCAGCCGCGCCGGGCGGTAAGGCATTTGATTCATCATTGACCGGGCTCGTGCCGGCAATCTTTCGCCGCAGAGACCCCCACCCGATCGGCTGCGCCGACCGCCCTCCCCCTGCAAGGTGGGAGGGTTGGGGAGGGGTCCGTTTGTCGGCGGCGCGGGCTCGCCGGCGCCGA
>DASWSO010000640.1:0-8246 GCA_036402635.1 Xanthobacteraceae bacterium | reverse complement strand
CGCGGATCACCTCGCGGCCCATGCGGGTGATGCCGGGGTCCTCCGCCTCGTAGCAGCCGGCCGCCAGCAGACTCTGGTTGTTGTAGGAGAGCTGCATGAAGCGGGCGCCGAGCGTGTGGCAGATTTCCACCAGCCCGATATCGTCCTCGATCGGCAGCGGATTCTGGAAGCCGAGGAACACCGCCGTGCGCCCCTCGCGCGCGGCGCGCCGCACGTCGTCGCCGCTGCGGCCGGGGACGATCAGTTCCGGATAGAGTTCGAACCAGCGGTTCCAGCGCGCGAAGTTGGCGACCGTCTCGCGAAAATTCTCGTGGTAGCAGATGGTGACCTGGATCGCGGTCACGCCGCCGGTTTTCAATTGGTGAAAGATCTTCTCCGACCAATTGCAGTATTGGGTGGCGTCGATGATCACCGGCTTCGCCGGCCCATTGCCTGCGGCCATGCGGTCAAGCCCTGCCGCGGTTCTTGAGGGTTCGTGTCGCACGCATCGATGCCGGCTCCGTCTCGACCGGCGAAGCGGATGCGATTAGCGCCGCCGGGTCAAGTCCGGGTGCGGTGCGGGATTACATGATCGCGCGTTTCGGCTGGCTCCCGCCCGGGGAATGACCGTATAAGGCGCGCAGTCGCCCACCGGACAGGTATCCATGACGCAAGCACGCACCATCGACGTCCACGCCCATATCCTGACGCAGGAGACCATGCAGCTGATCGCCAAGGAGGCGCCCAAGCTCGCTCCGGTGCTGAAGGACTCCTCCGCCGATCCGACGGTGCTGACGGTCGCCGGCGTCCCTTACACGCCGTTCATCCGCGGCGGCTGGGACATCGAGACCCGGCTCAAGGACATGGACGCCTCCGGCGTCGACGTGCAGGTGCTCTCGGCCACGCCGCAGACCTATTACTACGATCAGGAGGCTTCGGCCGGCGCCGCCGCCGCCGCGATCCAGAACGAGCAGATCGCCAAGCACGTCAAGGACCACCCCACCCGCTTCATGGGGATCGCCACGCTGCCGATGCAGGCGCCCGAAAAGGCGGCGGCCGAGCTGCGGCGCGGCATCCAGGAACTCGGCCTGCGCGGTGCCATGATCGGCTCCAATTGCGAGGGCAAGAACCTCGACGACCCGTCGTTCGAGCCGCTGTGGCAGACCGCGCAGGAACTCGACGCCTTCATGTTCATCCACCCGGTCGGCGTCGCCGGCGCCAACCGGCTGAAGGATTATTACCTGCGCAATTTCGTCGGCAATCCGCTCGACACCACGATCGCTGCCGCCTGCCTGGTGTTCGGCGGCGTGCTGGAAAAATACCCGAAGCTCACGGTGGTTCTGGCGCATGGCGGCGGCTTCGTGCCGTACCAGATGGGCCGCTGGGTGCACGGCTGGAACGACCGGCAGCCGGAGCCGCAGGCACGGCTGAAGGTGTCGCCGCAGGCGTCGCTCGACCGGCTGCGCTTCGACACCATCCTGCATTCGGCGCCGCAGCTCGAATCGATGATCGGCTGGGTCGGCCCGCAGCGCGTGCTGCTCGGCAGCGACTATCCCTACGACATGATGATGAGCGACCTGGTCCGGCACGTGCGTGGGCTGAGCATCTCGGAGCAGGACAAGGGCGTGGTGCTCGGCGCGGAAGCCGAAAAGCTGCTGGCCCGGCCGCAGCGGCACGCGGTGCGGCAGGCGGCGCAGTAGCGGCCGCACTCCAGACGATGCGCCGCGCCGGTTGAATCCCGGCGCGGCCCTGCGCTGTACGGTCGATTGCGCGGCAGCGCGGAATTCCACTACTGTGTCGCCCTGACCGGCGACACCCCAACAACAACGAAACCGGTAAACAGGAGGACATCCATGACGGCAGCTCAACAAGCCAGAACCCCGGGCGCCAAGCGCGCCGGCTCGGGCGAATACGCCTTTGAACTCGCCAAGGTGAACCACATCAAGGGCGGCCCGGCCTATTCCACCGCCGAGGGCGCCTGCATCGAAGGCGACCGCATGATCGTCGCCCTGATGCGCATGGCCGCCGGCACCGGCGCCGAGCCGCATTCGCACCCCAACGAGCAGTGGATCTACGTGCTCGAGGGCACGTTCCGCGCCACCATCGACGGCAAGCAGGTGGAGGGGACGCCCGGCACGGTGCTCTACGTGCCGGCCAACGCCATCCATTCCGGCAAGGCGACGGCGGAGAAGGACGTGGTGTTCTTCACCTGCAAGGACGCCTCCCACAGCCTGCACGGCATCAAGGCGGCCTGAGCCGTCACACTGAGCTTCGGCGGGACGGCACTGCCGCCCGCCGGAGTGACGGCCAACAACAAGACGGACCGCAAAGGTTCGCGGGGAAAACATCGGAGGAACAGGACTATGAAGCGATTGGGTTTCGCGCTGTTTTCGGCGCTGTGCCTCGTGTTCGCCGGCGCGGCGCAGGCGCAGGACAAGTATCCGAGCAAGCCGGTCAAGATCCTGGTGCCGTATGCGCCGGGCGGAGCGACCGACATCGTCTCGCGCATCCTCGGCGAGCACATGGGCCGCATTCTCGGCGCGCAGTTCATCACCGAAAACAAGCCAGGCGCCTTCGGCATCGTCGCGATCGAGGAAATGGCGCGCGCCAAGCCGGACGGCTACACGCTGATGATCGGCAATGTCAGCACCAACGCGATCACGCCGATCCTCTTCCCGAAAAAGCTCTCGATCAACTACGACAAGGACGTGGTGCCGGTCGCGCGGCTCGTCGACATCCCGGCCTTCGTCCTGGTCAGCAAGGACTTCCCGGCCAAGACGCTGCCGGAGTTCATCGACTACGCCAAGAATAACAAGGGCAAGGTGCGCTACGGCCACGTCGGCGTCGGCAGCTATCCGCACTACGACACCGAGCTGTTCGCCAAGCGCGCCGGCGGGCTGGAGATGAACGCCATTCCCAACAAGGCCGGCGCATCCGGCGTGCTCAAGGACATGGCGACCGGGGATATCCAGATCTCGTTCCTCAACCTCGCCAGCGCCGGCCCGATGATCAAGGCCGGCCAGGTGCGTCCGATCGCGCTGGTGAATCCCGCGCGGGTTCCAGAGTACCCGGACGTCCCCACCCTCGACGAGCTCGGCTTCAAGGACGTCGGCACGCTCGCCTGGCAGGCCATGTTCGCTCCCGCCGGCACCCCGAAGGAGGTGCTCGACGCGCTCAACAAGGCGATCCTGCAGGCGGTCGAAGTGCCGCAGGTGAAGGAAGCCTTCGCCAAGCAGTACTTCAACGTGGTGCCGAGCAAATCGGCCGACGAGGCGAAGACCTGGCTGGCCAGCGAGATGGCGCGCTGGAGGAAGACCACCGAAGAGATCAAGATCGACATCACCGAGTGAGCATCCGTCCGGCGGCTCGGCCGCCGGTCTCGGGAATGGCCGCGCGCGAACCGCGCGGCCGTTTCACAGCTCGATCGATCGTAAGCCCAAGCGGAGGAAGCGGATGAAACGCGTGCTGGCGGCGCTGTTCGCTACGTCTTGCGTTTTTGCTGTGACCCTCGCCGCGCAGGCGCAGGAGAAGTTCCCGAACCGGCCGGTGCGCATCATCACGGCGTTCGCACCCGGCAGCGCGACCGACATCATCGCGCGCGTGGTCGGCGAGCAGATGCGGCAGACGCTCGGCCAGGGCGTGATCGTGGAGAATCGTCCCGGCGCGTTCGGCATCATCGCGATCGAGGAGATGGCGCGCGCCAAGCCGGACGGCCACACCGTGATGGTCGGCAACGTCTCCACCAGCATCATCACGCCGCTGCTGTTCGCGAAGAAATTCTCCATCAACTACGAGAAGGACGTGGTTCCGGTCGCGCGCGTCGCCGCGATCCCCAACTTTCTGCTGGTGACCACCAAGGATTTCCCGCCCAAAACGCTGCCGGAATTCATCGAATATGCCAAGGCGCGTCCCGGCAAGCTGCGCTTCGCCAGCTCGGGCATGGGCAGCTTCCCGCAATACGACATGGAGATCCTGGCCAAGCGCGCCGGGCTCGACATGATCCACATCCCGATGAAGGAAGGCCCGCCCGGCATCATGAAGGACATGGCGGCGGGCGACATCCAGGCCTCGTTCATCAATGTCGCGAGCTCCGCCGCGCTGGTGAAGTCCGGACAGCTGCGGCCGCTGGCGGTCGTGACCGAGGAACGGCTGCCGGAATACCCGGATGTGCCGACGATGAAGGAGCTCGGCTTCGCCGGCGTCGGCACGGTGCTGTGGTCGGCGATGTTCGCGCCGGCCGGAACGCCGCCGGACGTGATCGATACGCTGCATGCCGCGGTGAACGCCGCGCTGGCCTCGAGCCAGGCGCAGGAGACATTCAAGAAGCAGCTGATCCGGCCGATACCGGCCGCTTCGGTGCAGGAGACGCGCACGTGGCTGCGCGACGAGATGGACAAGTGGGTGAGGATCACCGGCGAGATCAAGATCGATATCGCCGAGTGACCGCACGCCCCGACCGGCGACTAACAAGGAGGACGACGTGAAGCGTACGAGCCTGATTCTGGCGGCTTTCGGCCTGGCATTGGCAGGAAGCGCCGTCGCGCAGGAGCAGTATCCGAGCAAGCCGATCCGGGCGATCGTCCCCTACGCGCCGGGCGGCGCGGTGGACATCGTCACCCGCATCGTCACCGAGCACATGCGGCAGTCGCTCGGGCAGCCGTTCGTGATCGAGAACAAGCCGGGCGCCTTCGGCATCATCGCGATGGAGGAAGTGGCGCGCGCCAAGCCGGACGGCTACACGCTGCAGTTCGGCAACGTCAACACCAACGGCATCACGCCGGTGCTGTTCGCCAAGAAGATGAGCTTCAACTACGAGAAGGATCTTATGCCGGTCGCGCGCATCGCCGACGTGCCGGCGTTCCTGATCGCCACCACCAAGGACTTCCCGCCGAAGGACTTCAAGGAGTTCTTCGAATACGCCAAGAAGAACCCCGGCAAGGTGCGCTATAGCAGCGTCGGCGTCGGCAGCTTCCCGCACTTCGACATGGAGATCTTCGGCCGCCGCGCCGGCCTGGAGTTCAACCACATCCCGAACAAGGCCGGCGCCGCCGGCAGCCTGAAGGACCTCGCCAGCGGCGATGCCCATGTCGGCTTCGTCAACCTCGCCACCACCGGCGCGATGGTGAAGGCCGGCACGCTGCGCCCGCTCGCCATCATCACCGAGCAGCGGCAGCCGGAATATCCCGATATCCCGACCATGGCGGAGCTCGGATATCCGAACATCGGCACGCTGCAGTGGCTGGCCGTGTTCGCCCCCGCCGGCACCCCGAACGAGGTGGTCGAGAAGCTGCACAAGGCGGTGGTCGACGCGGTCAACTCGCCCGGCGTGCAGGAAGCCTTCAAGAAGCAGGTGATCCGGCCGCTGCCGAGCAAGTCGCCGGCGGATGCCAAGCAGTGGCTGCAGAGCGAACTCGCGGCCTGGCGCAAGACCGCCGACGAAGTGAAGGTCGACCTCGCCGATTGAGGCGAAGACGGCTAATAACAACAACAACTATTCGGGACGCGAGAGATGAACGTGCACGCCAAGCCGAGCGCCGCCAAGGGCATCGTGGTCGACAAGGACGTCGAGATCCCGATGCGCGACGGCACCCGGCTGCGTGCCGACGTGCTGCGTCCCGAAGGCGACGCCAAGGTGCCCGCGATCATGAATCTCGGGCCCTACCAGAAGGACAAGGTGTGGGTTCCGCCGGATAATCTGGAGGAGAAGGCGAGCCCGCTGATGAACTGGGAGACCATCAACCCGGAATGGTGGGTGCCGAAAGGCTACGCCGCCGTCCGGGTCGACGCGCGCGGCACCGGGCGCTCGCCCGGTCAGTTCGAACCGTTCTCGTTCCGCGAGTCGCTCGACTTCTATGACGCGATCGAGTGGGCGGCGGCGCAGCCGTGGTGCTCGGGCGCGGTCGGCCTCAACGGGATTTCGTATTTCGCCATCAACCAGTGGTTCGCGGCCAACCACCAGCCGCCGTCGCTGAAGGCGATCATTCCGTGGGAAGGCTTCGCCGATCTCTACCGCGACGCGCTGTTCCACGGCGGCATCCTCAACCAGTTCATGACCAACTGGTTCGTCACCCACCTCTCGCATCACCTGATCGGCCGCGCCGCCCAGCACAATCCGGACGCGTTCGCGATCAACACGCTGTGGCGCTGGCTGCGCAACAATCTCGACAACGGCAGCTTCGCCGGCGAGCAGGCGCAGTGGGACAAGATCACCCTCCCGCTATTCTCGGTCGGCAACTGGTCCGGCATGGGCCTGCACCTGCGCGGCAACACCGAGGCGTACATGCGCGCCGCGACCCCGCACAAGAAGCTGCGTATGCATTCCGGCACGCACGTGCATCCGTTCTACACCGAGGACGGGCGCAACGATCAGCTGCGCTTCTTCGACCGCTGGCTCAAGGGCGTCGAGAACGGCGTCATGGACGAGCCGCCGGTGAAGCTGTTCATCCGCCACGGCGACGGCAAGGGCGAGTGGCGCGACGAGCAGGAATGGCCGCTCGCGCGCACGCGCTGGACCAAGCTCTACCTCGATCTCTCCGAGCCGGCGCCGGGCGGCGCCGCCAACAGCGCGCGGCTCGCCGACAAGAACCCGGCCAAGCCGGCGTCACGCAGCTACAACGCCAGCGGCTCGACCAAGGGCGGCTCGGCCTCAGCGTCCTCGACGTTTCTCGCCTCCGGCGCGATGCAGGCCGGCATGGGCATCTCGCTCGATACCGCGCCGTTCGAGCGCGACACCGAGATCACCGGCCCGGTGGCGGCGCAGCTGTGGGTGTCCAGCACCACCGAGGACATGGACCTCTTCCTCACCATCCGGGACATCGATGCCGACGGCAACGACGTCTGGGAGGTCGGGCAGCAGGGTCAGCAGGTGCCGGTCGCCAAAGGCTGGCTGCGCGTCTCGCACCGCGAACTTGATCCGGAATTGTCCCTGCCCTACCGGCCGTATCACAAGCACCAGCGGCGGCTGTATCTCAAGCCGGACGAAGTGGTGCAGGTGCAGGTGGAGATCTGGCCGACCTCGATGCTGTTTCGCAAAGGCCACCGGCTGCGGCTCGACGTCCAGCCGCGCGACGGCGTCGGCAGCGTGCACTACACGCACTATCACGCCGACTATAACAGCGGGCAGAACACCATCCATGCCGGCGGCGAGCGCGAATCCTACCTGCTGCTGCCGGTGATTCCGCCCGCCGGCGGGCGCTGAGGGGACCGATGGCTGACGCTGCAGGAGCGCCACCGACGCGCCGTCCCGCACTCGCGGTGCTGACCCGCCGCAACGTGCTGGCCGGGCTGATGTTCATGGCGCTCGCCATCTTCGCGCTGTGGGTATCGCGCGATTATCCGGTGGGCACCGCGCTGCGCATGGGCACCGGCTATGTGCCGCGGCTGCTCTCCTGGATCCTGCTCGGGCTCGGGCTCTTGATCGCGCTGACGGACATCTGGAGCCGGGCGGACGAGGAAATCGACGGCGAAACTTTGCCGGTGCTGCGCCCGCTGTTCTTCGTCACGCTCAGCATCGTCGTGTTCGGCCTCACCATCGAGCGGTTCGGGCTGGTGATCGCCATCATGCTGCTGGTGATGATCGGCAGCCTCGCCGGACAGGGACGCCGCTGGGTCGAGGCGATGATCGCCGGGCTCGCGATGGCGGTCGCTTCGGTCGCGATCTTCATCTGGGGGCTTGGCCTCAGCATCCCGATCTGGCCGCCGGGTTGAGCCGATGGACTTCTTCAGCAACATCTGGCTCGGCTTCACGGTCGCCGCCACCCTTCACAATATCGCCTTCGCGCTGATCGGCTGCCTGGTCGGCACGTTGATCGGCGTGCTGCCCGGCATCGGCCCGGTGGCGACCATCGCGATGCTGCTGCCGCTGACCTTCCATCTCGATCCGACCGGCGGGTTGATCATGCTGGCCGGCATCTTCTACGGCGCACAATATGGCGGCTCGACCACCGCGATCCTGGTCAACCTGCCGGGCGAGAGCTCCTCGGTCGTCACCTGCATCGACGGCTACCAGATGGCGCGGCAGGGCCGCGCCGGCTCGGCGCTGGCTGTCGCCGCCCTCGCCTCCTTCTTCGCCGGCACGGTCGCGACCTTCGTGATCGCGCTGTTCGCGCCGCCGCTCGCTTTGGTCGGGCTCTCGTTCGGCGCGCCGGAATATTTCTCTCTGCTGGTGCTCGGGCTGATCGGCGCGGTCGTACTGGCGTCGGGCTCGCTGGTGAAGGCGATCGCGATGATCGTTCTGGGCCTGCTGATCGGCCTCATCGGCACGGACG
>DASWSO010000639.1:0-2227 GCA_036402635.1 Xanthobacteraceae bacterium | reverse complement strand
GCGCCGATCAGCATGACGACGTCGGAATCCTTCAGCACCGTCGAGCGCGCCGCGCCCGCTGCCTGCGGATGCGTGTCGGGCAAGAGGCCCTTGGCCATGCTCATCGACAGGAACGGAATGCCGCTCTTCTCGACCAGGGCGCGGATGGCGTCATCGGCCTGCGCGTAGGCGGCGCCTTTGCCGAGGATGATCAGCGGGCGCTTGGCGGTCTTCAGCACGTCGAGCGCGCGCTTCACCGCAGCCGGGGCCGGGATTTGCGCCGGTGCCGGATCGATGACCTTGACCAGCGACTTGGCGCCCGCCTCGGCATCCATCACCTGCGGGAAAAGCTTCGCCGGCAGATCGAGATAAACGCCGCCCGGGCGGCCCGAGACGGCGGCGCGGATCGCGCGCGCCACGCCGATGCCGATGTCGGCGGCGTGCAGCACGCGGAACGCCGCCTTGCACAGCGGCTTGGCGATCGCGAGCTGGTCCATCTCCTCGTAGTCACCCTGCTGCAGGTCGACGATCTCGCGTTCGGACGAGCCCGAGATCAGGATCATCGGGAAGCAGTTGGTGGTGGCGTTGGCGAGCGCCGTGAGACCGTTGAGGAAGCCGGGGGCTGACACCGTGAGGCAGATACCCGGCTTCTTGGTCAGGAAGCCGGCGATCGCGGCCGCATTGCCGGCGTTCTGCTCGTGCCGGAACGAGATGACCCGGATGCCGGCGCCCTGCGCCATACGGCCGAAATCAGTGATCGGGATTCCCGGCACGCCGTAGATTGTGTCGATGCCGTTGAGCTTGAGCGCATCGATGACGAGGTGAAAGCCGTCGGTCAGCTCCCGCTCGGCTTCGGCCGCGGGCGTGCTGGCGGGCTTTTCTTTCACTGCGGCTTCAGCCATGGCGTTCCTCCAATTTTTATTTTCGTCACGTCCGGGCTCAACTCGGGCATCGATCCAATTCGCAGAAGTGTTTTCGCGAAGCGGATGAATTGCCGGGTCAAGCCGGCAATGACGACGGATGCGGTCGGTCTCTCGTTTTACTCGTCAATCCAGATAATCGGCGTATTTCGCCACGTGATCGGCCAAGCCGAGTGCGTGGTCGCGCACCAGCGCCTCGGCGCGCGCGGTGTCGCGCGCCTCCAGCGCCTCGATGATGTTCATGTGATCGCGGATCGAGCGGTCGGCGCGATCCTGTTCGCCGATCGTCTTGCGTCGGATCATCCGCATGTGGGTGAACAGGTTCTCGGCGAGATCCACCAGCACGCCATTGTGGCTGAGCCCGATGATGGCCTGGTGGAACCGGATGTTCACCTCGGAATATTCGTCGAGCCTGGCGTGCAGGGTGCCGTTCTCGAACTGCACGAACATGCCGCGCAGCGTCGCGATCTCGGCGTCGCTGGCGTTCTGCGTGATCAGCCGCGCCGCCATGCTCTCGAGCGCCGCCCAGGCGGTGATCAGCTCGATCACCTCGCGCCTGCTCTTGCGCACCACATAGATGCCGCGGCGCGGCACCGAGCGCACGAAGCCCTCGCGCTCGAGCTGCGCCATCGCCTCGCGGACCGGGGTGCGGCTGATGCCGAGGTCGCGCGCGAGCTGGCGCTCGTCGAGCCGCACCTCGCTCGGCTGCTCGTACACGCTCAGCGACACGATCACGTCTTTCAGCGCCGTATAGGCGCGGTCCGCGAACGTCGAGGTGTCCCCCAACGGCGCCACGGCCACCCGCGAGTCGCGAGCGCCCTCATCCGCTTCCGCCTGCACGACTGCCGGGTTGGCTCGCATCCGCGCTCCTGCTGGCCGGCTGGCATACATTATACCGACAGTGTTGCCAACGGGATTCAGGCGGGGGCCGCGCGCAAGCGGCTCCAGGCGCTTTGGATCATGGGCCAGAACAGTGCGATCAGGCCAAGGGTCATGATCGAGCCCACCAGACCGTTCGACCAGAACACCTGCAGGCTGCCCTGCGACGCCAGCAGCGACTGCCGGAACGCCTCCTCGGCGCGGTCACCGAGGACGATCGCCAGCACCATCGGGGCCAGCGGGTAGCTGCACTTCTTCATCACGTACCCGACGACGCCGAAGACCAGCATCAGCACGACGTCGAACGGGGAGTTGTGCACCGTGTAGGCGCCGATCGCGCAGACGACGAGGATGACGGGCGCGATGATGCTGAACGGAATGCGCAGGATGGCGGCGAACAGCGGCACGCAGGTGAGCACCACGATCAGCCCGGCGAGGTTGCCGACATA
>DASWSO010000638.1:0-4643 GCA_036402635.1 Xanthobacteraceae bacterium | reverse complement strand
CTGCAGGTCGGCAAGGCCCGGCCATAGTTTCTTCGGGCCCTTCTCCGGGTAGTCATAGAAACCCTTGCCGTTCTTGCGGCCCTGACGGCCGCGCTTCTCGACCATTTCCTCCAGCAGCGTCTTCTGCCGCGCATCGATCGCACCGGCGCCGAGATCGGCTTCGGTGGCTTTGAGAATCTTCCAGGCGAGATCGACTGCGACCTCGTCGTTCAGCGACAGCGGCCCGACCGGCATGCCGGCCATGCGGCCGACATTTTCGATCATCGCGGCCGGCACGCCCTCGGTCAGCATCAAATGGCCTTCGCGAATATAGGTGCCGACCACGCGCGAGGTGTAGAAGCCGCGCGAATCATTGACGACGATCGGCGTCTTGCGGATCGCGCGCACATAATCGAGGGCGGTCGCGAGCGCCTGGTCCGTTGTTTTCTCACCGAGGATGATCTCCACCAGCATCATCTTCTCGACCGGCGAGAAGAAGTGGATGCCGATGAAGTTCTCCGGCTTCTTGTAGTCCTTGGCTAGCGAGGTGATCGGCAGCGTCGAGGTATTGGAGCCGAACGTCACGTTATCCGGCACGATGCCGGCGACCTTGGCATAAGTCTCGGCCTTGACCTTGCGGTCCTCAAACACCGCCTCGATCACCAAATCGCAGCCGGCAAGCGCGGCGAGATCCGCGGTCGGCGTGATGCGGGCGAGCAGCCGGTCGCGCTCATCCGCCTTGGCGCGTCCCTTGTTGATCTGGTCGGTCATCAGCTTGTGGGAATGCGCCTTACCCTTCTCGGCGCTCTCCTGGTCGCGGTCGATCAACACGACGTCGATGCCGGCGAGCGCGGTCGAATAAGCGATGCCGGCGCCCATGAAGCCGGCACCGATGATGCCGACCTTGCCGATCTTCACCGAGGGCACCTGCGCGGGGCGGCGCGCGCCCTTGTTGAGCTCCTGCATGGAGACGAACAGGCTGCGGATCATCGCGGCCGCTTCCGGCGAGCGCAGCACATGCGCGAAGTGCCGCGATTCAATGCGCAGCGCAGTGTCGAACGGCACCTGCAGCCCGTCGAACACCACCTGCATCACGGCCCGGGCCGCCGGATAATTGTCGTGGGTCTCGCGGCGATAGATCGCGTTGGCGGGCGGGAACACCATCTTGTTGGCGGAGGAGAACACCGGCCCGCCCGGGAGCCTGAAGGTCTTCTCGTCCCACGGCGCCACCGGCTTGCCGCCGGCCTTGATCCATTCCTTGGCGGTCTTGATCATCTCCTCGGGTGCCACCACGGCGTCGACGAGCTTCATCGCCTTGGCGCGGTCGAGGCGCAGCTGGTCGCCCTTGAGCAGCAGCTGCAGCGCGTCCGCCGGCGGCATCATGCGAGCCACCCGCTGAGTGCCGCCGGCGCCCGGAAACAAGCCGACCTTGATCTCCGGCAGTCCGACGCGGGTCTTCGGGTTCTGCGCCGCGATGCGGTGGTGACACGCGAGGCAGAGCTCGAAGCCGCCGCCCAGCGCGGTGCCGTTGATCGCCGCCACCCAAGGTTTCCCCGAAACTTCCAGCCGGCGATAGATCAGCGACAGCTTGCGGCTCTCCTCGAACAGCCGCGTGGCTGCGGCCTCCTCGCCCTGCGATCTCGCCATCTCGGCGAACCCGCCGCGCAATCCTTCCAGCATCGAGAGATCGGCGCCGGCGCAGAACGTATCCTTCCCGGAGGTCACCACCGCGCCCTTGACCGCAGCGTCGGTCGCGACCTGCTCGACGACGGCGGCAAGCTCATCCATCACCTTCATGTCGATGACGTTCATCGAGCGCCCCGGCATGTCCCAGGTGATCAGCGCTATGCCGTCGGCGTCGGTCTCGACCTTGAAGTTCTGGTAGCTCATGGCGTTTGCTCCCCAGGATCGTTCAATGGCGGCGATCTTATGCGCCGCGTTGCGCGCTTGCGAGGTTCGAGACGCGCCGCGATCGGCGTCTTCTTACCGTCAGAGAGTTCTATCCCCTTATCGTGAGGAGCGCTGCAAGCCAGCGCGTCTCGCGGGATGTAGAGCCCAGACGCTAGACCCGCTCGATGATGGTCGCGGTGCCCATCCCGGCGCCGATGCAGAGCGTTACCAACGCGGTGTTGAGGTCGCGCCTCTCCAACTCGTCGAGCACAGTGCCGAGGATCATCGCGCCGGTTGCGCCGAGCGGATGGCCGAGCGCGATCGCGCCGCCGTTGACGTTGATCTTGCCGTGGTCGATCTCGAACGCCTGCATGAAGCGCAGCACCACCGAGGCAAACGCCTCGTTCAACTCGAACAGGTCGATGTCGTCCCGCGTCATGCCGGCGCGCTTGAGCACCTTGCGGGTGACGTCGACCGGGCCGGTCAGCATCATCGCGGGTTCCGAGCCGATGTTGGCGAACGCTTTGATGCGCGCGCGAGGTTTCAGTCCAGCCCGGCGTCCGGCCTCCTCGTTGCCGATCAGCACCGCCGCGGCACCGTCGACGATGCCGGAGGAATTGCCGGCATGGTGTACGTGATTGATCGACTCGACCTCAGGGTGCGCCGCGATCGCCACCGCGCCGAAGCCGCCCATTTCGGCCATCTGCACGAACGACGGATTGAGCGAGGCGAGCGACTGCATCGTGGTAGTCGGCCGCATGTGCTCGTCCTTGGCGAGGATCGTGATCCCGTTCACGTCCTTCACCGGAATCACCGCGTCCTTGAAGCGGCCTTCCTGCCAGGCGGTGGCGGCGCGCTTCTGGCTCTCCACCGCGTAGGCGTCGACATCGTCACGCGAAAAGCCGTAGCGGGTGGCGATCAGATCGGCGGAGATGCCCTGCGGCATGAAGTACGACGGCACCGCGATCTGCGGGTCCATCGCCCAGGCCCCACCGGAGGCACCGATGCCAACGCGGCTCATCGATTCGACGCCGCCGCCGATGGTCATGTCGTGCTGGCCGGCCATGATCTCGGCCGCCGCGAAGTTCACGGCGTCGAGCCCGGAGGCGCAGAAGCGCTGGATCTGGATGCCCGGAACGTGGTTGCCGTAGCCGGCGTTGAGCGCCGCGACGCGGGCGATGTCGCTGCCGGCCTCGCCGATCGGGTCGACGCAGCCGAGCACCACGTCATCGATCATGTGGGTGTCGAGCGCGTTGCGCTCACGGATCGCCTTCAGCGCGCAGGTGGCGAGGCTCAGGGTCGAGACCTCATGCAGCGAACCGTCGGCCTTGCCGCGCCCACGCGGGGTACGGACATGATCGTAGATGAAGGCGTCCGTCATCGTCGGTCTCCGTTATTCGGCGAGTATCCGCTCCAGATCGGTCGCGTGCCGCTCGACCGTATGTGTCGCCATCACAAGCTCCGGGCGATCACGACCTTCATGATCTCGTTGGTTCCGGCATAAATCCGCTGCACGCGCGCGTCGCGATACATACGCGAAATCGGATACTCGTCCATATAACCATAACCGCCGAACAATTGCAGGCAGCGGTCGACGATTTTGTTCTGCAGATCGGTGAGCCAGTACTTCGCCATCGAGGCCGTGACAGTGTCGAGCGCGCCTGCGACATGCCGCTCGACGCAGTGGTCGTGGAACACGCGCCCGATGGTCGCCTCGGTCTTGCATTCGGCGAGCTCGAATTGCGTGTTCTGGAACTCGACGATCGCCTTGCCGAATGCCTTGCGTTCCTTGACGTAATCGATGGTAAGGCGGAGCGCCCGCTCGATCATGCCAATGGCGGCGGTCGCGACCAAGAGCCGCTCCTGCGGCAGCTCGGACATGAGCTGGATGAAGCCCTGGCCCTCCTCGGGCCCGAGCAGGCCTTCGGCCGGCAGCTTCACGTCCTCGAAGAACAGCTCGGAGGTGTCGGCCCAATCCATGCCGAGCTTGGCGAGCTTGCGGCCGCGGCGGAAGCCGGGCGCATCCTCGGTCTCCACCACCATCAGCGAGATGCCCTTGTGGCCGGCATCCGGATCGGTCCTCGCCACCACCACGATCAGGTTGGCGTGCTGGCCGTTGGTGATGAAGGTCTTGGAGCCGTTGAGCACGTAGCCGTTGCCGGACTTGCGCGCGCTCGTACGCACGCCCTGCAGGTCGGAGCCGGTGCCGGGCTCGCTCATCGCGATCGCGCCGACCATTTCGCCGGTCGCGAGCCGCGGCAGCCAGCGCCGCTTCTGCTCCTCGGTGCCGTAGCGCAGGATGTAGGGCGCGACGATGCCGGAATGCAGCGGGGCGCCGATCTGATCGAGGCCGGCGAGGGCGAATTCGCGGTTGATCACCGTCTCATGCGCGAAGCTGCCGCCGGCACCGCCGTATTGCTCCGGGATGCCGGCGCACAGCAACCCCGCCTCGCCAAGCTGGTTCCAGGCGCCACGGTCCATCATGCCGTTCTCGGTCCAGCGCTCGACGTGGGGCACCAGCTCGGCCGCCATGAAGCGCCGCGCCTGCTCTTCCAGCAGGATCAGGTCCTCGGCCATCCAGGACGGGCGCGGTACGTTGAGGACGTCGTTCATTCGGTTTCGCTCGGGTGATCGGGGTGCTGGTAATTGACGATCTCGCCCACGTCCTCAGCCTTCATCCAGTCCTCGGTCCGGTGCGCCGGCAGCGCCCCGATGGTGTCCACCCACGAAACCTTGCCTTCGATGCCATATTGCTTGGACGGCCGCATCGCCTC
>DASWSO010000637.1:0-2782 GCA_036402635.1 Xanthobacteraceae bacterium | reverse complement strand
AGAGTTTTAGCCGGTCTTCTTGCCGTCCGGATTTCCGCCCGGAACGTTGCGCGCCTGCACCGACGCGAAGGTCGAAGGCGCCGGAGCGTTCTTCTGCTTCTTGTTCTTGTCGGATTTCGGCTTCTTCTTTTCGCGGTTGCTGCGCTGCTGACCCTTCGCCATCATTTCCTCCCGTGCTTGACGAGGCGGCCGCGAGCTTACGCCGGAGCCGGAGGAAATCCAACGCGAAGAGAACCAGCGCAGGACAACGCCGGTGGGCGAAGCCTTGAACCGGCTGGCGCTCGGCCCCATTGTTGGGTGCGGCGCGATTGCGCCATCCGGAGCGGCCATGGTTCAGACCAGCAATCGTTTTCTCGACGAAATATCCCGGCTGATGAACGATGCCGCCGGCGTCGCGCAGGGTCTCAAGCGCGAAGTCGATACGGTCGTCCGCACCCAAGCCGAACGGATGTTGCGCGATCTGGACCTGGTCAGGCGCGAGGAGTTCGAGGCAGTCAAGGACATGGCCCGGCTCGCGCGAGAGGAGAACGAAGCGCTCAAGGAGCGCCTCGATGAACTCGAGGCCAGGCTGCGGACGAACCCGCCGGCCGGCCCGATTTCCGTTCCGCCCACGGTCATCTGAGTCGGTCTGAGTCCGGCGCCGCTGCCCTGGGCTCAGGCGCCGCGTCGAGGCGGGTCAGACAGGTGGGCAGCGATCGCCCGCATCAGCGCTTTGCCGCGGCGGGTCAGGCCTACTCGTTTCTCACGTTGATCCGGCCGACCGCGCAGCCGTTTGATCAGGTCGTGTTTGCGCTCGGAGAGGCCGTTGAGAACGACGGTGGCGGTCGGCGGGACCACCCGCAGGGCGCGCGCCACATCCCCGACCTTGCAGTCCTCGTTCGCCGCCACATAGAGGAACGCGAAGACCCATTGGATCGGGAATTTGGAATCGAGGCGGCGAAATTCGTTGATCACCTCGACCAGCTTGCCAGCGACTTCCGGGTCAGTCAGTGGCATGGACGGCACCGCTAAAATCGAGGGTAAGCCGAACCGGGCCCTATCACCTTAAAGTTGCGGAAGCGCGGGTGCAAGCGATTTGGTCTGTGCCGGACGCAATACAAATCAATTATTTGGCCCAGAGTCGGGCTGGGCGTCGGCTGCAGCCCCGTCACCGGCGTAACGGCGCCGATATCGACGATTTCTTGTATTCCGCGTGTGGCGCAGGTATAAGGCCGCGCAATAGCCCCGGCGCTTGCTGCCGGCGGCGTTTGCGGCCGGATCGAGCTTTATACCGGTCGGCCGCCATGCCCTCGGGCAACATCGGATTTCTGGATCGAGCGGGCCGGCGCGGCCGTCGTCACGGTCGCAACGCGGTGAGGATTTGAGATGGCACAGGTCAGGGAAATGAAGGCGATCGCGCGTCCCGGCGCGGGCAAGGGAGCCGCGCGCGCGGAGCGCCGACAGGGTCGCGTCCCGGGGATCATCTATGGCGACGACACTGCGCCACTGGCGATCTCGATCGAGCAGGCCGAATTGCGCCAGCGCATCTATGCCGGCCATTTCCTCACCACGATCTATGACCTCGAGATCGACGGCGCCAAGCATCGGGTGATCCCGCGCGACTACCAGCTGGATCCGGTGAAGGACTTCCCGCTGCATGTTGACTTCATGCGGCTCGGCGAAGGCGCCACCATCCGGGTGCATATTCCGATTCACGTGCGCAATGCCGAAATTGCGCCGGGAGTGAAGCGCGGCGGCGCCGTCAACATCGTGACCCATTCGATCGAAGTGCGCTGCTTGGCGGAGGCGATCCCGGAAGCGATCGAGGTCGATCTTTCCGGCCTGGAAATGAATCACTCGATCCACCTGAGCGACATCAAGCTGCCGGAGAACGTGCGGCCGCTCGCGGTTGGCGACGCCACGCTGGTCACCATCGTGCCGCCGTCCGGCTTCGTGGAAGAGCAGCGGGCAGCCGCCGCCGCTGCCGCCGCGGCACCCGCTGCCGGAGCGGCAGGCGAAGCGGCTCCGGCCGCCGCCGGGGCGGCCGCCGGCTCGCCCGCGGCTGGCGGAGAGAAGAAGGCCTAAGCTGCTCCCGGCCCACGCATGGTCCTGTTCGTCGGGCTCGGCAATCCGGGCGCCCGTCACGCGGGCAATCGCCACAATATCGGGTTCATGGCGGTGGATGCGATCGCGCGCCGCCACGGCGCCGGCCCGTGGCGCCGCCGCTTCCAGGGAGAGACCGCGGAGGCGACGGTCGGCCGCCACCGCGTCCTGCTGTTGAAGCCGCAGACCTACATGAACGAGTCCGGCCGGGCGGCGGCCGAAGCGGTGCACTTCTACAAGGTCCCGCTAAGCGACGTCGTGGTGTTCTACGATGAGCTCGACCTCCCTCCGGGCAAGCTGCGGGTCAAGACCGGCGGCGGCAATGCCGGACACAATGGCTTGCGGTCGCTCAGCGCGCATATCGGCAACGACTACCGCCGGGTGCGTTTCGGTATTGGCCATCCGGGCATCAAGGAATTGGTGCAACCCCATGTGCTGAGTGACTTTTCCAAGGCTGACCGGCCCTGGGTCGAGGCCTTGACCGATCTGGTCGCCGACCACGCGGACCTGCTCGCCGGCGGCGAGGACGCCACCTTTCAGAACCGGGTACACCTCGGTATGGATGCGAAGGGATTTGGCGAACCAAAGGCAACACGGGCCGGACAGCCAAGTTGAGACGAAAACACGTTCTCACGTAGATCGTGTCGCTGTCCGGCTGCACGGTTCTTCAGCGAAGACATGCAGCATGCGCGACGAATCG
>DASWSO010000636.1:0-1868 GCA_036402635.1 Xanthobacteraceae bacterium | reverse complement strand
CGAGCAGCGGCCGCTGCTCGGCCAGCGGAACGCTCATCCAGTCGATCTCGCGCTTGACGAAATCGTCCTCGTCGTTGGCGCTCATCGGGCCGCCGAACACCACCGCGCCGGCATGGCGATCGAGCGTCTCCGGCAGCGGATCGCCGAAACGCGGGCGGCGGATGTCCATCGGCACGCCCAGCCGGGTGAGCGCGTGCCCGACCCGACCCGGAGTCGATATCTCCTGGTGCAGCACGATCAGCACCGGCCGCTTCACGACCGGAGAAGGCTGGATCAACCGATCCGACAAGAGGGGCTCCTGCTCCCGAATCTCATGCGGCTGTCGCTCAAAAAGCATGCTGGCGGTATTCCGGTCGTGCAAGCGCTTTCCTGGCAAGGGAGCGCAACGTGCCCATCATGGCTCGAAAACATGCTGCAACTTTGACGCCACTTCATAAGGGTGGCACCCGCCGGCGCCATCCTAGCGGGTCCAGCGCGCGGCGCCGTCCCGCCGCCGGCGTGCCCGCGCGTCGGTCACCGACAGGATCAAGCCGCGCGGCAGCAGCCGCGGCAGCATGGTCACGAGCTTGTTGCCGAGCCCGGGGACGACCAGGCGCCGGCCGGCCATCAGGCCGTCGTAGCCGGCCTTCGCGACCACGCCGGCGGGTTGCTGCAGCAGGCGCTCGCCCGGGATGCTCTTGATTCCGGCGCGCTTCTGGAAGCCGGTCGGGACCGGCCCCGGGCACAGCACGGTGACGCGGACGCCTTTCGGGGCGAACTCGGCATGCAGCGCTTCGCTGAAGCTGAGCACGTAGGCCTTGCTGGCGTAATAGACCGCCATGCCGGGAGAGGCGAGAAAGCCGGCCACCGACGCGACGTTGAGGATGCCGCCTTTGTGGCGCTGCAGGCTCTCGGTCCAGCGCAGCGACAGGTCGGTCAACGCGCGGATGTTGAGATCAACCATGTCGAGCTGTTCGCCGCGGTCGAGCTCGTCCGAGTTGCCGACCAACCCGAACCCGGCATTGTTGACGACGTAAGAAGGCTCGAGGCCGCGGCTCGCCAGCTCGTGCGCGAGCCGCGCGGTGGCGTCGAGCCGGCCGAGATCGAGCGCCACCACCTGCGGCCGGGTCGCCCCGGTGGCACCGATCGCGTCCGCGATCGCGTTCAGCCTGTCCTCGCTGCGCGCCGTGATCACCAATTCGTGCCCGTTGGCGGCAAACACGCGGGCGAGCGCTTCGCCGATTCCGGACGAGGCGCCGGTGATCAGGGTGACGGGCCGGAATGATGAGGACATGCGGTTCTGCCGGCCTGTTCAGCTGCGCTTGAGCGCGCGCGGATCCGTCCGGGTGGTGGACGCGACCTGTTGGCGCAGCAGTATGCGGTCGCGCGAGGAGACGCCCAACAGATCCGCCACGCGCCAGAGCAGATTGTCCTCGAACTCGCTCACGCGGCCGTCCGCATAGGCCATTTCCCACATCATTTCGACGATGCGAAGGCGGCCCTCCTCATCCAGGCTGCGATTGAGCAGACTGGTGAAACGGAAGACGTCGACCGCCTCCCCTTCGATCACGGTCGCTTCCTCGATCAGCCCGTCGGTGGCGGCGTCGTCGAGGTTGAAACGGTATTTCAGCACGGCGCGCAGCTTGGCGCGTTCGACCGCGGAGAGCTCGCCGTCGATGTGGAGGGCGTGCACCAGCAAAGCCGCGGCGGTGAGGCGATAATCCCCGTCGTCGAATTTGCCGGCCTGCTTGCCGTTTCCGGAAATGTCGGAAAAGAACGTCCGAATGGCTTCCAGCATCTCGCCGCCTGCCTCCACTGCGTCGCTCGGCCGCCGCCCGCCGGTAAATAGGTGCTGCCGGCCGGATTTGCAGCCCGCCGGCGCGGGCGTC
>DASWSO010000635.1:0-5186 GCA_036402635.1 Xanthobacteraceae bacterium | reverse complement strand
AGGTCGAGATGGTCATAGTGGCAGTGCGAGACCAGCACCGCGTCGATCGGCGGCAAGGTGTCGAACGCGATGCCGGGATCGCTCACCCGCTTCGGGCCAGCGAAGCTCACCGGCGAGACACGCTGCGACCACACCGGGTCGGTCAGGATGTTCAGCCCGCCGGCTTGCACCAGTACGGTGGCATGACCGACGAAGGTGACGCGCAACTGCGCGCCTTCGACCCGCGACGGCGGCGGCGGGAACGCCGGGTTGGCGACCCGCTCCGGCCATTCGGCGCGCTCGGCGGACGCCCACCAGCGCAGCAGGTCGACAAGGCTCTTCGGCGGCACCCCGTCCGGATCGAAGAAGCGGGCGCCGTCGAAGTGGTTGGACACCGGCCCATCGTAGTAGCGGCCGAATGCCGCACGCGTGCCGGCGAGACCGCCGGCCGCGGCCGTCATCGCAGCGAGCGATCCGAACAGGCCGCGGCGGGTCAGGCGCATGCATCCCACCCGGCGCCGTACCGGCCGCAACCAAAACGTGCTATGACGTGTAGATGCGACGTGGAGGAATTTTCCATGCTGTATATTCTGATCGGCGGCGCACTCGGGGGCGTCCTTCCCACCCTCGCCAAGCTGGCCTCCACCTACGTCACGGTGCCTGAGACCCCGTTGCCGGCCATCGGGATGCTGCTCGGCCTCATCATCTTCGCCATCATCGGCGCGGCGATTGCGTTCGGGACCGGCCAGGCGGAAGTACGGCAAGCGCTCATTGCCGGGATCGCCGCACCCGGCATCATCACCAATCTGGTGGCCGGAGCAACGGCCGATCAGAAGCATACCGCCAGTGCGGGCCAGCCGCATCTGACGACGTTATGGTCGGTGGGCGTCGCTCATGCGCAAGACCCAAGAAATCCGGCAGCCGCTGCGGCGCCGGGGTTCAGGTCGGTGACCATCGATCCGAAAGTGCAGGGCGGCCTCCCGGCCAACGCCGCCATCCCGGTCACCGTGGAGATCAAAGGACCGAACGACACCGTGCAGCGGGTGCAGATCGGAACCGTCAGCACGTTCTCGAAGCCGACGACGCTGGCGGTGCCGGCGGCGGCCGACAAGCTGCGCATCGGCGATCACCTGGTCGCCATCGACGGGCAGAACACCAAGGTCGATCTCGGTGTGTCCACCCAAACGACGGTGGGCTCCGACCTGCTGTGGGCGCTCGGCGGCCAGCGCACTTACCGGATCGAGAAGATCGCGCCGAAGCCCACTCCGCAGCCCTGACCGGCGCGCGGCGCGATCGCTCGCGGCGGCCGAATGCACCGCCGCGCCCGTCCCGGCTGATGCGTCAACACTTCATTAACCACGTCCGTTAACCACCCGGTAACCATGCACCGGGCAAATTTTGCCGCGTGCCATTGCGGGCCGCCGGCCGATTCGACCCGGCGCCCGCGCGTTCCTTGGGGAATCCGATGCTCTCGTCGGCCGAATTTGGTCTGCGCCCGACAGGCACCGCGCATTTGCCCGGTGACCGCCGCCCTTTTGGCGGCGGCCAGGACGGGGCGGCGGGGCGGAAGCCCGGCGCATGACCGACATCACGGCCGGCCCGGCGGGGGCAGGCGGGTTCAAGCTGCCGACGCTCGCCGGGCTCGGCGCCATGCTCAAGCGCGGCGACATCGCGCTCGCGCTCGGCGTCATCACCATCCTGGTGGTGCTGATCCTGCCGCTGCCGCCGCTGCTGCTCGACCTGTTTCTCGCCGCTTCGATCATCCTTTCGGTGCTGATCCTGATGACGGCGCTGTTCATCCACGCGCCGCTGGAATTCTCGTCCTTTCCCACCATCCTGCTGATCGCCACCATGCTGCGGCTGGCGCTCAATCTCGCCTCCACCCGGCTGATCCTGTCGCACGGCCACGAGGGCACCGCCGCCGCCGGCCATGTCATCGAGGCGTTCGGCAATTTCGTGATGGCCGGCAATTTCGTGATCGGCATCATCGTGTTCGCGATCCTGGTGATCGTGAACTTCGTGGTCATCACCAAGGGCTCCGGCCGCATCGCCGAGGTGGCGGCGCGCTTCAACCTCGACGCCATGCCGGGCAAGCAGATGGCGATCGACGCCGACCTCTCGGCCGGGCTGATCGACGAGCAGGACGCGCGCAAGCGCCGCAAGGCGCTGGAGGACGAGAGCGCGTTCTTCGGCGCCATGGACGGCGCCTCCAAGTTCGTGCGCGGCGACGCCATCGCCGGCCTGCTGGTCACCTTCATCAACATCATCGGCGGCATGGTGATCGGCATCGCCCAGCAGAGCATGTCGTTCGGCGACGCCGGCCGCACCTATACGCTGCTCACCGTCGGCGACGGCCTGGTGACGCAGGTGCCGGCGCTGATCGTCTCCACCGCCGCCGGCCTGTTGGTGTCGAAGGCGGGCGTCTCCGGCGCCGCCGACGAGGCGCTGTTTCGGCAGCTCTCCGGCTATCCGAAGGCGCTCGGCATGTCGGCTGCCGTGATGGGCGCGATGGCGCTCTTGCCTGGCATCCCGATGCTGCCGTTCCTGGCACTCGGCGGCGGTGCCGCCGCGATCGCCTATGTGGTGGACCGGCGGGCGAGGGCCGAGGTGGCCGCGGCCGTGGTCAAGACCGACGGCGAGGCCAAGGTGGCGGCGGCGGCCGAGGAGCCGATCACCACGGCGCTGAAGGTCGACGACCTCAAGATCGAGCTCGGCTACGCGCTGCTGCCGCTGGTCAACGCCCCCGACGGCAGCGACCGCGTCACCGAGCAGATCAAGGCGCTGCGCCGCTCGCTCGCCGGCGAGCTCGGCTTCGTGATGCCGCCGGTGCGCATCCTCGACAACGTGGCGCTCGATGCCAACACCTACATCATCAAGGTCAAGGAAGTGGAGGCCGGCACCGGGCGCATCTGGCCGGGCCAGTTCATGGTCATGGATCCGGCCGGCGGGCAGGTCGACCTGCCCGGCATGCACACCACCGAGCCGACCTTCGGGCTGCCGGCGACCTGGATCGACCAGGCGCTGAAGGAGGAGGCGGCGGTGAAGGGCTACACGGTGGTGGACGCCGCCACCGTGGTCTCGACACACCTCACCGAGCTGCTGAAGGCCAACGTGGCCGAGCTCCTGTCCTATGCCGAGGTGCAGAAGCTGCTGAAGGAGCTGCCGAAAGAGCAGGGCGAGCTGCTCAAGGACATCGTCCCGGCGCTGATCACCACGTCCGGCATCCAGCGCGTCCTGCAGCTCCTGCTGGCCGAGCGGGTCTCGATCCGCGATCTCGGCACGGTGCTGGAGGGGATCGCCGACGGGCTCGCCTTCAGCCGCAATCCGCGCACCCTGGTGGAGCACGTGCGGGCCCGCATCGCCCGCCAGATCTGCGCCCAGCACACCTCGCCGGCCGGCTACCTGCCGCTGATCGCCATGTCGGCGCAGTGGGAGCAGGCGTTCGCGGATTCGATCGTCGGCCAGGGCGAGGACCGCAGTCTCGCCATGCAGCCGTCGAAGCTCACGGAATTCATTAACCTGGTTCGCCAGCGCTTCGAGGAGGCCGCCCGCGAGGGCGAGACCCCGGTTCTGGTCACCTCGCCGGGCATCCGGCCGTTCGTGCGCGACTTGGTTGAGCGGTTCCGGGCGCAGACCGCGGTCATGTCGCAGGCGGAGATCCATCCGCGTGCCCGCCTGCGCACTGTGGGAAGTGTCTGAAGTGTCTGGGGAAAGCCCGGCAGGGAACGAGAATGTGAGGATTAAACATGTTTAATCCACTGGCAATGTCGCGTACAGTTAACCACGTGTATGGAACTTCTTGACCGTTGCCCGGTTGTCACGCCGGTGCAGGCACATCGAGGGGGTCTCATCCAGGGATTCTTAGTCATCCGCGCATAGGTTGCTGAACCAAAGCCGCCGCTCGCGCGACTAACCAAGAAGCCTCGGGGACGCGTCATCATGAATCACTCCATCATCACTGCAGATCGCAACACCCACCTGAAGATCGTGGTCGTGGCCCTGGTGGCGGCGATCGCGGTCGTGACGGTCGGGATCGCGGCGCGCTTGACCACCTCCGGCGTCGAGCTGGCCGGCGTGACGACCTCCCCGACCAAGGTCGGCGTGGTCAAGGCCAACAAGCCGGTGGTTTGGACCAGCCGCGACGAGATCGCGATCCGCTGACCTGATTTTCGGCTCCCCTCCCTCACTGGGCGCGCCCTCGGGCGCGCCTTTATGTTTTAGGCGCTGCCGTTGAGCGCCCGGCGCCAATGCCCTAGCAAGCGGCATGGCCGACCTCTCCGCCACCGACGACACCCTCGAGCAGCGCAAGGCGCACGCCTCCGGCTGGTTCGCGGAGCTGCGCGACCGGATTCATTCCACGCTCGAGCAGCTCGAGCGCGAGGCTCCGGCCGCCCTGTACCCGGGCGAGCCGGGCCGCTTCATGCGCACGCCGTGGAGCCGCACCGACCATACCGGTGCGCCGGGCGGCGGTGGAGACATGGGCATGCTGCACGGCCGCCTGTTCGAGAAGGCGGGCGTGCACGTCTCCACCGTGCATGGCGAGTTCGCGCCCGAATTCCGCAAGGACATCCCGGGTGCCGACGCCGACCCGCGCTTCTGGGCCGCCGGCATCTCGGTGATCGCGCATCCGCGCAATCCGCATGTGCCGGCGGTGCACATGAACACGCGCTTCGTGGTGACGACCCGCGCCTGGTTCGGCGGCGGCGCCGACCTCACGCCGGTGCTCGACCGCCGGCGCACCCAGGAGGACCCCGACACGCTGGCGTTCCACGCCGCGCTGCGGGCGGCCTGCGACGCGCATGCGGCGGTCGCGCCCTACGACAAGTACAAGGCCTGGTGCGACGACTATTTCCTGCTCAAGCACCGCAACGAGCCGCGCGGCATCGGCGGCATCTTCTACGACTGGCTGGCGAGCGGCGATTGGGACGCGGATTTCGCCTTCACGCAGGATGTCGGCCGCGCCTTCCTGCGCGTCTATCCGGAGCTGGTGCGGCGCAATTTTGCGACGCGCTGGAGCGAAGCCGAGCGCGACGCGCAGCTGGTCCGGCGCGGCCGCTATGTCGAGTTCAATCTGCTCTACGACCGCGGCACCATCTTCGGGCTGAAAACCGGCGGCAATGTGGATTCCATCCTGTCGTCGATGCCGCCGGAAGTGAAGTGGCCGTGAGAGGCGCGTTCAAGCCAACTCGGCTGTTGCTTTTTTGTCA
>DASWSO010000634.1:0-3108 GCA_036402635.1 Xanthobacteraceae bacterium | reverse complement strand
CCGGCGACCAGGAGGTGATGGCGCTGCCGGAGCCGGCGCAACCCAAGCTCGGCCAGACCTACAACATCATCGTCACCGGGGTGGGCGGCACCGGCATCGTCACCATCGGCGGCATCCTCGGCATGGCCGCGCATCTCGAAGGCAAGGGCGTCGGCGTCATCGACATGGCCGGCCTCGCCCAGAAGGGCGGCGCGGTCTACAGCCACGTGCGGATCGCCAACACGCCGGAGGAAATCAACTCGGTGCGCATCGCCGAGCGGCCTGAGGATATCCACGCCATCCGCGTCGCGGCCGGCGGCGCCGACTTGGTGCTGGGCGGCGACATCGTCGTCGCCGGCAACAAGAAGGTGCTCGCCGCGGTCAAGCCGGGTCACACCGCCATGGTGGTGAACACCTCGGAATTCCTGCCGGGCGATTTCACCCGCAACGCCGACTTCTCGCTGCCGACGGAGCGGCTGCGCCGCGCCATTTCAAGCGCCGGCCGGGAGCGCACGCACTTTGTCGATGCGTCGCGGCTTGCGACCGCTTTGTTCGGCTCGTCGCTCGGCGCCAATATCTTCATGGTCGGCTACGCGTACCAGCTCGGCGCCATTCCGTTGTCGGCGGATTCGATCCTGCAGGCGATCGAGCTGAACGGCGAAGCGGTGGCGATGAACCAGGCCGCCTTTCACTGGGGCCGCCGCGCGGCACTCGATCTCGCAGCCATCGAGACGCTGGCGAAGCCCGCGCCGGAAGCGCGCGACGAGAACCGGCGGCTGTCGCAGTCGTTCGAGGAAGCGGTGGCCCGGCGCGTCGACTTCCTCACCGCCTACCAGAATGCCGATTATGCGGCGCGCTATCGCGCCCTCTTTGACAACGTGAAGAAGGCGGAAGTCACCAAGGCGCCCGGGCACTGCGGACTCGCAGAGGCGGTGGCGCGCTATCTGTTCAAGCTGATGGCCTACAAGGATGAGTACGAAGTGGCGCGGCTCTATACCGACGGCACCTTCCTCAAGCAGGTGAAGAACGAGCTTGGCGGCGACAAGCTGCGCTTCGAGTTCCATCTCGCGCCGCCGCTGCTGGCGCGCCGCGATCGGGCGACCGGCGTGCCGCGCAAGATGAGCTTCGGGCCGTGGATGATGAGCGCGTTCAAGCTGCTCGCGCGGCTTAAATTCCTGCGCGGCACGGCGTTCGATCCGTTCGGCTATTCGCAGGAGCGCAAGCTCGAGCGCCGGTTGATTGCCGACTATGAGGCCTTGCTGGAAGAAATCCTGGCCAAGCTCACGCCGCAGAACCATGCGGTGGCCGTTGGGCTCGCGGCGATTCCGGAAAAGATCCGCGGCTTTGGCCATGTGAAGCAGCGGCACCTCGCCGTGGCCAAGGCCGACGAGGCCGCGCTGCTCGAGCAGTTCCGCGCCGGCGCGCCGCCGCTGCTCAACGCCGCGGAGTAGGCGGGTTGCGCGGCTCGTCACATCTCCGCTAAGCGGAGCAACATTCCCATTGGCCCTCTGAACGTGTGGTTTTTGACATGAACGACAATCCGCCCGACCGACTCTGTAACGACCCGCGAAGCCCGTTCTACAATGCCGAACTCCTGGAGCGCGGCATCGGCATCCGCTTCAAAGGCGCCGAGAAGACGAACGTCGAGGAATATTGCATCAGCGAGGGCTGGATCCGCGTCTCTGCCGGCAATGCGAAAGACCGCTTCGGCAATCCGATGACGATCAAGCTGACCGGGCCGGTGGAGGCCTATTTCCGCGAGCCGGGGAAGTAGGGCGGGCGCTTCGGCGCTAAGGTCCGAAGCCGCGACACATTCTCACGTCATCGCCGGGCTTGTTCCGGCGCATCCGCTTAGGTCAGCACTGTGCGTCCCTCATCGGGATGGCCGGGACAAGCCCGGCCATGACGGCGATAAACTGCCGGGTCACGTCGCTGCGCGACGGCCCGGCAATGACGGCTGTGGTGTAAGCGCGGCCTTTTCCTTCGGCGTCAGATGCCGCGCCGTGCCTTTGGCAAGCTCGCCGAGCTGCAGCGGCCCGATCGCGACGCGGACCAGCCGCAGCGCTTCCACATTCGCTGCCTCCAGCATTCGCCTGATCTGCCGGTTCCGGCCTTCGTCCAGAACCACCTCCAGCCAGGCGTTGCGCTCGCCCGCGCGCAGCGGACGCACCGCTTTCATGGTCAGCCGCTCGCCGTCGGCCGTGACGCCGGCGCGCAAGCGCGCGAGCAGCGCCTCGTCCGCCGGTCCGCCGATCTGCACGTGATAGATCTTGTCGACATGCGACGCCGGATCGAGCAGGCGCTGCGCCCAGCGCGTGTCGTTGGTCATCACCAGCAAGCCCTCGCTCGCCTTGTCGAGGCGTCCGACCGGCGAGACGAAGGGCAGGTCGAGACCGGTCAGGCAGCTGTAGACCGTCTCGCGCCCCTCCGGATCGTCGCGCGTGGTGACCAGCCCGCGCGGCTTGTTGAGCATCAGATAGACCTTCTTCTCCGGCGCGACGCGCTCGCCGTCGACGCTGATCTTCGCGCGGTCCATGTCAATGCGCGCCGAGGCATTGCGCACGACGCGGCCGTCGACGCTCACCCGGCCGGCGGAAATCAGCGGCTCGGCCTGGGTGCGCGAGCAGTAGCCGAGCTTGGAAAGCGCGCGCGCCAGGCTGACGCCGGCGCTTTCGCGAGAACCTGCTCGAGAGGGACGGCGAGAAACTTTCACTGCAGGAAGATGGTCAGCTGGTCCGTCGAATAAAGGGAACAGAAACGACTCAGCCTGCCGCCGCCGGCGGCAGGCTGAGCTTCAACTAGCGTCGAGTGGAGTTACTGCGCCGCGGCCTTGATGTTCGAGGCCTTGATCGCTTCGCCGAAGTCCTTCGACTCCTTCTCGATGAAGGCCGCGAACTTTACGCCGCAGTCTGCGACCGGGAACATGCCCTGCGCCGCGAGCTTGGCCTTCACGTCAGGCACCTCCAGCGCTTTGGTGAACCAGGCGGTGAGCTTGTCGATCGACTCCTTCGGCGTCTTGGCGGGCGCGACCACGCCGTACCAGAGATCCGCCTCGAAATCCGGGAAACCGGCTTCGATCACAGTCGGCGCCTGCGGCAGCTGCTCGATGCGAGATCTCGCGGCCACGGC
>DASWSO010000633.1:0-3652 GCA_036402635.1 Xanthobacteraceae bacterium | reverse complement strand
CCCCCACCTCGCAGTGGGATATCGCGGCCGGCCACGCGGTGCTGGCCGCCGCCGGCGGCGTGGTGGCCTGCCCGGACGGCAGCAACATTTCGTATGGGGACGGCGGGACCAGGGGCGCTGCGCCGCGTTTCGGGGTGCCGGCGTTCGTCGCCTGCGGCGACCCGGCGCTGCTGCCGATGTTGGTCGACACGCCCTGACGGCGGCGGACGATGCACTCAGGGCCGCGCTTGCGCCTGCAGGCCCGGCCACCGAGCCGCCGCCGCGGCCGTCGCCGTGTCCGGATCGGCCGCAAACGCCGCCTGCGCGGCGGGGTCGTGGAAAAGGTAAAGCCGCTGGTCATGCACCAGCCAGATCAGCGGATTGCCGGCACTGACCGCGCCGCGCGCCAGCGCCACCGGATCGTGCCCGCCGAAGCGCGGCAGGTAGGCCTCCGGATCGGCTTCGAAGGCGGCGCGATTGCCTTCGTTGCGGAAGCGCCAGGTGAGGGCGCCGGTGGTGCCTTCCAGCTCCGGCAAGCCCGCCGCCGGCTTGCCGTCGGCGAAATACGCGACCGGGTCGAAACCGTAGAGCGCAAGCCCGGTGCGCCAGTCCGCCACCACGGCGGCGGGTTCGGCGCGGGTCTCGGCGGCCGCGGACCGCTCCGGGGCTGCGACCGAAAGCAGCAGCGCCAAGGCGCCGGCCTGCCTCAGAGGAAACCTATTTTTCACCATGATGCGCTTTGATTCTGCCGCACTGCCACGAGGCTCATACCGGGCCGGGCGTGTGCAACCGGTTAAGCGCCGACGAGGAGCTTGAGCATATGCGCACCATTCTTCGGGTCCTGGCCCTGACGCTGGCGCTGATCGCGCTGCCGGGGCTCGCGCTCGCGCAAGGCGGGCCGCGGCCGGGCACCTTCTCGTCCAACGAGATCCTCGATGCCGGCCACCGCTTCTTCGGCAGCGTCTCGCGCGGCTTGGCGCAGGTGGTGGAGAAGGCGGTGGGCCAGTGGGGCCAGCCGAACGGCTACATTCTGGGCCAGGAGGGCGGCGGCGCCTTCATCGGCGGCCTGCGCTACGGCGAGGGCACGCTTTACACCAAGAACGCCGGCGACCTGCGGGTCTACTGGCAGGGTCCGTCGATCGGCTGGGACATCGGCGGCGACGGCGACCGCACCATGATGCTGGTCTACAGCCTGCCTGCGACCGAAGCGGTCTACCAGCGCTTCGCCGGCGTCGACGGCTCGGCCTATATCGTCGGCGGCTTCGGCATGACGGTCCTTTCGGCCAACAACATCGTGATCGTGCCGATCCGCTCCGGCGTCGGGGCGCGTCTCGGGGTCAATGTCGGGTATCTGAAGTTCACGCCGAGCGCGACCTGGAACCCGTTCTGAGCCGCGCGGCCTGCGCAACGGGACTCTCCCCTCCCGGCCGCCGATTTTGGCCAGGCGGCGCAATTTGAGCTAATTCAGTCCGCAATCGGACTGCCGCCAGGCCCAGACGCTTGGCGGCCGCTGCCTTTTGGAGATTGATCGTCCCATGATCGAATCGATCATGTTTGCCGCGCTCGGCTTCCTGCTCGCGAGCCTGCTGGCGCTGATCCTGCTGCCGCTGGTGCACGCGCGGGCCGTGCGGCTGACCAAACGGCGGGTGATCGCCGGCATTCCGCTCTCGCTGTCGGAGATCCAGGCCGACAAGGATCAGCTGCGCGCGGAATACGCCATGGCGACGCGGCGGCTGGAGCTGAGCGTCGAGCAGCTCAAGATCAAGAGCGCCGCGCAACTCGCCGAGGTTGGCAAGAAAACCGCGGCGATCAGCCGGCTGAAAACCGAGATGGCGGCGCTGCAGGAGCAGTTGCAGAGCGCCAAGGCCGGCACAGCCGGTGGCGCAACCGAGGCGGCCAAGCCCGATGAGCCGGCGATGCTGGCGGACAGCCAGCGCGTCGAGATCGTGGCGCTGAAGACGCAGATCTCGACGCTGCAGGACCGTGTGCACGAGCTCGAACGGGAGCTGCGGCGCGGCGAGCGGGCCGCCGCGCAGCTGCGGACCGAGCTCGAGGCGGCGCGCCAGGCCGCGAAGCCGCAGAACGCAAAGCCGGATGAAACCGGCCAGCAGGAGCTCGCGACCCTGCGCGAGCAGGTGGCGGCGCTCAAGCGCGACGCCGCCAACGCCGAAGCCGAGCGGGCGGAGAATGCGCTGCTGCGGGAGCGTATCAGCAGCGTGTCGGCGGACGTGGCGCGCCTGACCGCCGCGGTCGAAGGCCCGAACTCCCCGATCCCGGCGATGCTCGCTGCGGAAGCGCAGCAGAAGGCGGCGCAGAACGGCGGCGGAACCACGGCCGCTCCCGAGCGGCTGACCCTCGCCGACCGCATCCGGACCCTGCAGAAGCACGCTGCGCCGGCGGCGCCGGTCGCCTGATCGGCCGGTCCGCAGCGATGCCGTTCCCTCGCTTGCTGCGGCGCTGGGCAGTGCTTGCGCTGCTGTGCGTGCCGATGCTGCTCGCGTCGCCGTGGCGCGTGCCCGCCAACGCCGCCGAGAACGCCGAGGTGGGCAAGCGCAAGGCGGCGCAGCGCACGAGCTTCACCGACAAAGAGATCGTCGACGGCTTCTTCAAGGTCTCGTTCGGGGCGGAGCTCGGCTTGCGCGGCCACGTCGACCGCATCCGCAAGTTCGCCAAGCCGGTGCGCATCTACGCCGAGAGCGAGGCCAAGCCGGACCGGCGCGCCGCGCTCGCCACAGTGGTCGCCGATATCCGCGCCCATATCGCCGGCCTCGACATCGCGATGACGGACGACCGCGAGCAGGCCAATGTGATCGTCAAGCTGGTGCGCGACCGCGATCTCGCCCGCACCGTCTCCGCCATCTATGGCGACGCCGGCCGGCGCATCGTGCAGTCGCTGCAGCCGCAATGCCTGTCGGGCTTCAGCAAGGACGCCGAGTACCGCATCATCCAGTCGAACGTGATCCTCGCCGCCGACGTCCGCGATTTCATCTTCCTCGACTGCGCCTACGAGGAGCTGCTGCAGGCGCTCGGCCCGATCCGCGATGATTCCTCGGTGCCCTGGACGATGTTCAATGACGACGTGCAGATGGGTTTCTTCGATATCTACGATCAGTACCTGCTCAACATCCACTACGACCCGAGCATCCGCGCCGGCATGACCAAGGCGGAGGTGCGGGCGGTGCTGCCGGACGTGCTGCCGCGGGTGCGCGCGTTCGTGCGGCGCGTCAACGGCCTCGACCCCTGAACGCGGCCGGCCCGTTGCAGGAACCCGTGGGCGGCGCTTACGTTGAGGTGAATCCCAGGCCGAACGGGTGTGCCATGCGCCTCTTGTCCGCCGCTGCCGTTGCCGCCCTCATCTATGGCTGCGCCGCCGGCCGGGCGGAGGCGCAGGATCAGTGGTGCGCGTATTACGACGCCTACACCTACAACTGCGGTTTCCGCACCTTCGAGCAATGCCTCGCCACCGTCAGCGGCGCCGGCGGGGTGTGCCGCCACAACCCGTTCGCTACGGAGCGGCCTGCGCCGGAAAGTCGCGACCGCCGCTCGCGCGACCGCGAACGCCGCCGCTGACACGCACGCTGTCGGCCTCTCGGCATCGGCGGTCTGCTCGCCTCTCCGCCTCTCCGCTTGCCGGACAGAGGAGCAGCGCCCGCGTCATAGCGACCCTCACGCC
>DASWSO010000632.1:0-2759 GCA_036402635.1 Xanthobacteraceae bacterium | reverse complement strand
CGTCACCGTCCAGTCGATGGTGTTCGGCAATATGGGCGAGACCTCGGCGACCGGCGTCGCCTTCACGCGCAATCCGTCGACCGGCGAGAAGCAGCTTTACGGCGAGTTCCTGATCAACGCGCAGGGCGAGGACGTGGTCGCGGGTATCCGCACCCCGCAGGAGATCACCGAGGCGGCGCGCGCCGAATCCGGCTCCGACAAGCCATCGATGGAGCGGGCGATGCCGAAGGCATTCGCCGAGCTTACCCGCATCTACGGCATCCTGGAGCGGCACTACCGCGACATGCAGGACCTCGAATTCACGGTCGAGCAGGGCAAGCTGTGGATGCTGCAGACGCGTTCCGGCAAGCGCACCGCCAAGGCTTCGCTGCGGATCGCGGTCGAGCTTGCCGAAGAGGGGCTGATCACCCGCGACGAGGCGGTGACGCGGGTCGACCCGGCCTCGCTCGATCAGCTGCTGCACCCCACCATCGATCCGAACGCCGAGCGCGAGGTGATCGCGACCGGATTGCCGGCCTCTCCGGGCGCAGCCTGCGGCGAGATCGTGTTCTCGTCCGACGAAGCCGAGACCCTGAAGGCGCAGGGACGCAACGTCATCCTGGTGCGGGTAGAGACCTCGCCGGAGGACATCCACGGCATGCACGCGGCCGAGGGCATTCTCACCACCCGCGGCGGCATGACCTCGCATGCGGCGGTGGTGGCGCGCGGCATGGGCAAGCCGTGCGTTTCCGGCGCCGGTACGCTGCGCGTCGACTATGCGTCGCGCACGTTGAGCGCCGGCAACCACACCTTCAAGCAGGGCGACGTGATCACGATCGACGGCTCCGCCGGCCAGGTGCTGGCCGGGCGTGCGCCGATGCAGGAGCCGGCGCTGTCGGGCGAGTTCGCGACCCTGATGGGCTGGGCCGACGCCAAGCGCGCGCTGAAGGTGCGGGCCAACGCCGACACGCCGAACGACGCGCGCGTCGCCATCAAGTTCGGCGCCGAAGGGATCGGGCTCTGCCGCACCGAGCACATGTTCTTCGACGAGGAGCGCATCCTGGCGATGCGCGAGATGATTCTGGCCGACGACGAGAAGGGCCGCCGCGCCGCACTCGCCAAGCTCTTGCCGATGCAGCGCGGCGACTTCACCGCGCTGTTCGAGATCATGGGCGGGCTGCCGGTGACGATCCGGCTGCTGGATCCGCCGCTGCACGAATTTCTGCCGCACGGCGAGGAGGAGATCGCCAACGTCGCACGCGCGATGGGCGCCGATCCGAAGAAGCTCGCCGACCGTGCGCGCGAGCTAGCCGAGTTCAATCCGATGCTCGGCTTCCGCGGCTGCCGGCTGGCGATCGCGTATCCGGAAATCGCCGAGATGCAGGCCCGCGCCATCTTCGAAGCGGCGGTTGAGGCTGGCAAACGCACCGGCAGCCCGGTCGTGCCGGAAGTGATGGTGCCGCTGATCGCCACCAAGATGGAGTTCGATCTGGTCAAGGAGCGCATCGACGCCATGGCGCGCGCGGTCGCAAAGGAGACCGGCGTCACCGTGGAGTATCAGACCGGCACCATGATCGAGCTGCCGCGCGCTGCGCTGAAGGCCGGCGAGATCGCCGAGACCGCGGAGTTCTTCTCGTTCGGCACCAACGACCTCACGCAGACCACTTACGGCATCAGCCGCGACGACGCCGCGAGCTTCATCGGCACCTATACGGCGAAGGGCATCTACCCGGTCGATCCGTTCGTCTCGATCGACGTGGACGGCGTGGGCGAGCTGGTGAAGATCGCGGTCGAGCGCGGCCGCAAGGTGCGCGCCGATATCAAGCTGGGTATCTGCGGCGAGCATGGTGGCGATCCGGCCTCGGTCGCGTTCTGCCACGCGGTCGGGCTCGATTACGTGTCGTGTTCGCCGTTCCGGGTGCCGATCGCGCGGCTCGCCGCCGCGCAGGCGGCACTCGGCAAGGCCGCCGCCAGCACGGCTTAGCGCACAATCGTTGTTGATCGGGGCATCGACGCGTCGTTGCCGGCTTGACCCGGCGATCCATCGGAAAAACTAAAGTCTTTTGATGGATGCGCGGCTCAAGCCGACGCATAACGGCAAGACGCGCTGCTGCGCACGAACATCACTCGGCGCGATCCACCACCAGCGTGGCGCCGTCGGCGTCGACAACCTTGATGCGGGTGCCGGCCGGCAGGTCGGGTCCGCGCACCTGCCAGATGGTGTCGCCGATCTTCACGCTGCCGCTGCCGTCGACGATCGGCTTCTCCAGCGTGAACACGCGTCCGACAAAGCCCTCGGCGCGGCGGTTGAGGAACGGCTGCGCCCGCACCTCGTCGAGCTTCGGGCTGAACTGTCGCCATACCAGGATGGAGACGATCGAAAGCGCGCCGAAGGCGGCGAACTGCGCCTGCCAGGGCCACGCGATCACAAGCGAGACCAGCCCGACCATGATCGCGGAGAGCCCGAGCCACAGCATGAAGGTGCCGGGGGCGATCACCTCGATCAGCAGCAGCAGGCCGCCAAGGATGAACCAGTTCCACACGCCGAAGCCGATGACATAATCCATCGACACTGCCTCAGCTGGACGACTGGCCGGCGGCCGGGCCGGTCGGACGCCGTGCCGCCGTGGCCGGCGGGTGCGCGTCGGGACCGCCGCCGAAGGTGGCGCGGGCGATCTCGCCGATGCCGGCGAGCGAGCCGAGCACGCCCATCGTCTCGATCGGCAGCATCAGGATCTTCTGGTTCGGCGAGGCGGCGATCTGGCCGAACGCCTTCAGGT
>DASWSO010000631.1:0-7189 GCA_036402635.1 Xanthobacteraceae bacterium | reverse complement strand
TCCTGCTGCAGCACATGTCACCGGCGTCTGCGGTCGCGGATCGGCCGGAGGGCCGGATTTGTGTCCGCATCAATGAAGGCGAGAGCCCGCTGGTCTGGCTCGGCCGCCGCAAGATGATCTCGCCGGAACAGCTGCAGGCGGGAGAACGTCTGCGGGTCGAGTTCACCCATGCGCAGCTGATGCCGCGGGTGACGAGCAGTTGGGATTTCTCCCTGCCGCGTGCACGGCGGAGCGCCGGGGCGAGTGCCGCCGATCTCAGCGATCTTGTCGTGGGCGCGCGCCAGCGGGTGCGGCATGCGCTGGAGGCGGTCGGACCGGAGTTCGGCGGGCTGCTGCTGGACGTCTGCTGCTTCCTCAAGCGCCTCGACGATGTCGAGCGCGAGCGCCGCTGGCCGGCCCGTTCCGCCAAGGTCGTGCTGCAGCTCGGGCTCGGCCGGCTTGCGCGCCACTACGGCTTCGCCGGCGAGGCGCGCGGCGCCGCCGACCCGGAACTGCGCACCTGGCTGGCGCCGGATGCGTCGTTCTCGGTCGATGCGGTCTGAGCTCAGGCGGCCGGGGCGAGCGCGCCGCGTGCTTCCGCCTGGATACGGTTCACCATCGAGCGCAGGCCGTTCGAGCGCTGCGGCGTCAGGTGCTCGCGCATCGCCAGCCGGTCGAACACCTCGATCGCGTCGGTCTCGACGATCTCGCGCGCCGGTTTGCCGGAATAGAGCGCCAGCAGGATCGCGATCAGCCCGCGCACGATATGCGCGTCGCTGTCGCCGACGAAGCTGAGCACCGGCCCGGCCGCCCCGTTCGGCTTCACTTTGGTGGAGAGCCAGACCTGGCTGGCGCAACCCTGCACCTTATTGGCGTCGGTGCGCGCCCCGTCGGGAAGCGGCTCCAGCATCCTCCCGAGCTCGATCAGGTAGCGATAGCGGTCGTCCCACTCGTCGAGCAGGGAGAAGTTCTCAAGGATGTCGTCGATCGGCGGCATGTCGGGCCCTGTTGGTAGCCCTGATATAAGCCGCCGCGGGCCGCAGGTGTAGCCTTTGCCGGTGGGTGCCGGCGCCTTGGTGGATCAGGAGGCGTTGCGCGCCACCTGCTCGGGCCGGCTCACCGGGCCGCGGAACGCCGGGCCGCGGTCGGTCGTCGTCAGGGTGTTCTGCGACGGCTTGGCCGCCAGCGTCTCCGCTCCGCCCGATGCGGCGGCGGTAGCGGCTGGCTCGTGCGCCAGCTTCTCGGTCAGGAAATCGTAGACGTATTTGACGCTCGCCTGCGCCTTCTGGCCGAAAGCCACGGCAGCCTGCGAACCGACCGTGCAGGCCTCCGGCTGACGGCTGCAGAACTGCCGCATGTCCGCGAACGTCGCGCTCGCGGCCGAGAGTGCGTCGGCGGCGCCGATCTGCGGTCCGGCGGCGACCTGTTCGGTCTTTCCGCTCGGCAGCAGCAGGATCACCACGCATAGCCAGAACGCGACGCGGATCAGAAACATCATGGCCTTGCCCTGTCGATCGCAGCCGCTTTTCGGGCTGCTTTGACCGCAACCTAGCAACTTCGCTTGAAAGGCAAGTGTTCGGAGCCGCGTTGTTTTTGATCTTGATTGAGGCAAACTATCGGTGAATTTGTTTCAAATTGCATCGATCTGCCGGGCGCGCTGTCGCAACGCACCGTTCACCATTGCCGACGATTTGGGTCCGATTACACGTGTCGCAACGGGGTTCGGCCCGAGCAGACCGCTGTTCGCGCGGCGCTCTTCAGCTTCGCTTAAGCCGCCTCTGACACGATCCTCCCGATCATAAAGGGAGCGCGTCCTTCAACGGTCGTGCAAAAGCGACGTGAACCTGAGTAACACGGTTCGCGAGTACATCGATCCGCTGGTGCATCCTTCGGCGCGTCAGGACCCGCTGACGGCAGCCAAGCATCGCGGGTTCATTGCATCGCGACTCATCGCCGCTCTGACTGTGCTTACGGCGTTGCCGCTGTACCTGCCGGTGCGCGGTGCGCCGACGGCGCTCGAGATCGGCGTTTTCAGCTGGTTCGTCGCGCCGATCGGGCTTGCCTATTTGCTGTCGCGCACCGGGCGCTACGAGCTCGCGCACGTGCTCTCCGCCGTGGCGATGGGCGCGCTTGTGTTCATGGTGGCGTTGCAGTCCGGCGGCATCGCCTCACCGGCGGTGATCTGGCTCGCGCTGGTTCCGGTCGAGGCGGCGCTGTGCACATCGCGCCGCACCGTTGCGATCGCCAGCGCAACCGCGGTGGGCGTCGCGGCCGCGCTGTTCGCGCTGACATCGCCGGAGTCCGGTGCAAGCCAAGCCGCCGTGGCCGTTGCTCTCGCCGGAGCCATTGCCTATGCGGCAGCGCTCGCGTTCGGCGCCGAGTCCTTCACCCGCGCGAGCAGCCGGCTGCTCAACCAGGAGGAGGATCGCTATCGCCTGTTGGCGCTCAACATGACCGACGTGATCAGCCGCCACGCGCCGAACGGCACGCTGCTGTTCATCTCGCCGGCATGTGAGCGGCTGCTCGGGACGCCGGCAGCGGACCTGCTCGGCCATGGATTGTTCGACCGCGTGCATGTGGCGGATCGACCGGCTTTCCTGAGCGCATTCGGCGATGCTGCGGCCTCGCCGCAGCCGCGCTCGGTCGAATTCCGCCTGCGCCGTGAGCCTGCGCTCGGCGCGCCACACTTTCTATGGGTCGAGCTGCGCTGTCGCGCGGTGGCGGCCGGCGCGGATGATGCGCGGCGCGAGATCGTCGCCGTCATGCGCGACGTCACCAGCCGCAAGCAGCAGGAAAGCGCAATCGAGGAGGCGCGCAGCGAAGCGGAGCTGGCGAACGCCGCCAAGGGCAGGTTCCTGGCGACTATGAGCCACGAATTGCGCACGCCGCTGAACGCCGTGATCGGCTTCTCCGAGATGCTGATGCAGGAGGCGACGCTGAACATCGACGTGCATCGCCGCCGCGATTACGCGCGGCTGATCCACGATTCCGGCCATCACCTGTTGTCGGTGGTGAACGTCGTGCTCGACATGTCGAAGATCGAGAGCGGCAACTTCGTCATCACTCCGGAGCCGTTCGCACCCGCGGCGGTCATTCGCAGCTCCTGCGACTTGCTGGCGCTGAAGGCGCGAGAGGCTGGCCTGGATATCGTCGTGCGCATGCCGGCGGATCTGCCTGAGATCGTCGCCGACAAGCGCGCGCTCAAGCAGATGCTGCTCAATCTCCTGTCGAACGCCGTCAAGTTCACCGGCGCGGGCGGCTGCGTCACGGTCTCCGCCACGGCCGACGCGACCCATTTGGGCTTGGTGGTCGAGGACACCGGCGTCGGCATCTCGGCGAGCGATCTCTGTCATGTCGGCGATCCGTTCTTCCAGGCCCGCGGCTCTTATGACCGGCCGTACGAAGGCACCGGGCTCGGGCTGTCGATCGTCAAGGGTCTGGTCGGCCTGCATGGCGGCGAACTGCAGGTCGCCAGCGAACTGGGACACGGCACCCGCGTGACCATCCGCCTGCCGCTCGATTGCGAGATGAAGGCGCCGGAAAGCCGCGGCGCCGTGGTGCCGCTCGCGCCCGTGCCGGCGGCGCGCACGACCCACGATGACGAAGCTCCGCGCTGGTCTGAAATGAAGGTGAAGAAGAGTGCCTAATACCGTGCGTCTCCGCAGCTCCGCCGGCCGAACCAAGGACTTCGAACCGGATGTGGCGGATCGGTCGTGGCCGGCCGCGTTGCTGCGGCGCTGCCTGCGGCGACCGGCCGACGCGGTCGGCTGGGTGCTGATGCTGTCGCTCGGGTTGCTGATCGTGATCAATGCGCTGTTCTGGCAGCGCGCCATTGCGCGCCAGCAACCGCTCCGGCCGGCGGCTTTGGGCGTGAGCGCAGGCGAGGCCACCGGCAGCGTCACCCCGACACCGCGACCGCGGCCCGCCGACCCGGCCGCTGCACCGGCGGCGCCGGCCAAGGAATCGCCGCAGCCTGCGGCGCCGACGATCGAGAGCATGCTCGGCCCGGCGCCCAAGGGCGACCGCCTGAAGGTTGCGCAGACCGCCGCGCCGCGCCGCGCCGAGTCGGCTGCGCCGGTCGCATCGGCGGCTCGGGTGGCGGCGGTGCAGCGTGCCTTGACCGAGTTCGGCTATGGGCAGATCAAGCCGAGCGGCGTCGCCGACGACGCCACCAAGGCCGCGCTGGAGAGGTTCGAGCGTGAACGCAAGCTGCCGGTTTCCGGCCAAATCAGCGACCGCGTCCTGCGCGAGCTTGCGTCCGTCACCGGCCGCGCGCTGTAGCGCCGCGGCGCCTAGCGGCGGCTGGCGCCGCTTGCCGCCATGCGGCTGAAGTCGGCGATCTGGGTTGCGGCCTATCTGCGCCGCTGCCGCGTCGAGGGCGCCTTCGCGGTGCTGCGCCGGCGCGGCGCCGAGGAGGCGGGCGCCATCTTCATCAAGGTGGACCGGCTCGACGGCACCGCCGACCTGTTCGGGCCGGCGCCGCAGTCGGTGTTCGAGGAGTCACATCCCGCCGATCGCGCGTTCATGCCGTTATTGAAGCAGCAACCCGCGCCCGACGCGGATGTCGAGGCGGCGCTGACGCGGCAGCTACGCTTCGACTCGGATATCTGGATCGTCGAGGTCGAGGACCGGGCGGGCCGGCACTTCCTCGATCACGTGGTCGACTGACGGCCGCTGCGATCCGCCGGCGAACTGCGGGGCTCGCTGCGCGTGCCGCTCCAGGTGCCGGCATTGCGCAGATCGCGGGCCGCCTTGGAGCCGGATGTTTCCGCCGCATGCAGCGGCTGGTACTGCGCGCGCTCGAGCGCGCGCGACGCGTCGCGCCAGCTCGCCGTGATGGCGGTCGCCGAAGCGGGGCCGATCCGCTCATACAGCCGTGCCAGCGCGAACACGCGTTCCACCGACTCGCCAACCGCGGGATTGAGGAACAGCGTGATCCGCACCAGCACTTCGGCCGGCATGCCGATGAAACGCGCGGCGATCAGCAGCGGCTCGCCGAATTCGTCCTGCACGATCCGCCAGGCGATGCGCGACGAAATCCCGAGCGCCGCCTGCAGTTCGCGAGCGAACTCGCGCGGGTTGCGCTGCAGCGCCGCGCGCTCCAGCCGGTCGATGACGGCGAGTGCAGGCGGTGCGGACGGAATCGGCGCGCCGCCGCTGCCGTCGTCGAGTCGGGCAATCAGGTGCCGGCGCTCCGCGGACGCCGCCTGCAGGAACAGTTCGCCAGTCGAAAACACTTCCGCCGGCAGCGCGGCGGAAGCTGAAACATCGTTTTCGATTGGCTGTTGCTTTTGCGCCGCAGAGGCTTCCGGCGGTGGCCGGCTCGTTGCTTGAGCCTCGTGCGCCGCAGCATTCGGGACCGGCTTGTCGAGCCCCGCCAGCGGCGGTCCGACGTACTCCCGCAGCGGCGCCGGCAGCGCCGCGTAGCCGCGCAGCTTGCGCGTAACTGCCGAACGGGTCTGCGAATCCACGACCGGCAGCAGCCGCAGCGCGAGCTCCACGTATTGCCGCTCCTGCTCGCGGCTATGCGCCGGATCCTGCACAAAGAGATCGGTGAGCACGCGCAGCAGCGCCGGCCGGATGTCGACGCCTTCGGTCCGCGAAAGCCGCATCAAACCGTCGAGGTTCGGAAACGTTTGGGACATGCCATGGCTCCGCGGCAACACCTTCACACACTGCTTCAGGATAGGGTCTTCCCGTTAGCGCACCGTTAACCTTGTGGGCAGCTAATCGAAAGTACGGCGGCCTCTGATGTTGATACCGCCACCCGCGTGGTGCGGGATTTGGGAGGGTGCCATGGGCACTGTGATCAGGTTCCCGGACGAGCGGCGCATGGCGTCGAAGCCGTGTGCGCGTACCGACTTGCTGGTTGCGTCTGTCATCATCCTTCCGGTCGTGCGCATCGAGCGTCACGCCGACGGAGCGATCATGCAGGCCGCGCCGGAAGCCGGTTCGACCGGCGGGGGAGGGCGGCGCCGTCCCGGCCGCCGTTCTTGATCCGTCGCTCGCGCTGAGTTCCGGCGAGATGCGCGGCTCGCGCGTTCGGCGCCGCGCGCGCCTGCTGCGCGCTCTGGCTTTCGCAGCCGCAGCGGTGCTGTTTGCAGGCGCTGCCTACGCCGGAGATTTCGGACGACCACGGCCGTTCATTCCGTTCGGCGACTTGGTGAGCCCGCCGCGTGACGACATCGTCACCTCGGCGCTGCCGCCGTCGCCGTTTCCTTTCAACGATGAAGAACGCGAGCTGCGTGCGCTCGCCGAGAACCTGCTGGCGCATCCGTTCGAGCGGTTCCGGCGCTACGCGCTGCCGATCGCCGGCCTCGCCTACACGGCGGAGGATTACGCCGCGTTCCTGCTCAACGAATTCGCCTCCGCCGCCGCGCGCTACGCGCGGCTGATCGACGACACCCGCAACGACATCGTGCGTACCGAGCCGTTTTTCGCCGCCGCGCGCCGGGTGGCCGACCTCGACCGCAAGCGCGAGCTCAGCCTGCGCCACGTGACGGCAACCGCACCCGAGGAAGTGGGCGCGACGCACGCGCGTGTGCGCGAGAACATGCTGCTGATCGCGGAGGTGCACCGTACCTTGGCCGTGCGCGCCGGCATCTACCGGTTCGCGCTCGAGCGGCTGGTGCTGGCGGTGCCGTCCCCGCTTGCCGCGGAAGCCGAGCGGGCCCGGCTGGAATTGGAGCGGCGCCTCGCCGCCATCGAGGTGATCGGCCCGCCGGTGCGGCGGGCGGTCAAATAGCCGCGCGCGCTACGGCTGCTGCGGCTGCGGTCGGCATTGCGCCGCGCCGAGGATTCCGCGCACGAGCGGCATCATGCTCGGCTCCGGCGCCAGCGCGCGGAGCACGATCAGTCCCTGGTCGCTCGGCGACTCTACGATCAGCCGATCGGCGGCGGTGACGTCCTCGTCCTCCTGCACCTGCCCGCGCTGCTGCGCGTTCATCAGGTCGAGCTCGATGCTGCGGCGGCCGGCGCGATCGTTGATCGCGTAGAAGGCATAGCCGCGCGGCGTGTAGAACGACACCGAAGTATAGGCCTGTGTCACCATCACCTGCAGCTTGAGCGGGGCGGCGGTCAGATCGTAGCGGCACACCGCGGTGGCGAAGCTCGGATCCAGGTAAGGCAGCAGCGTGCCGGGAGCGGGTTGCGGAAGCAGCGTGATCCTGTTGACCTCCGTCACCGGCGCGAGCCGCGTATAGGCGTCACG
>DASWSO010000630.1:0-4776 GCA_036402635.1 Xanthobacteraceae bacterium | reverse complement strand
ACCGCCGCATCGCAAGCGGCGAACAACGCGGCAAGCAGATAAGCTGCGGCGGCGAACAGCGGCACCGCCGCGGTGCCGAACACGTCCGCGAGCGCGCCGCCGGCAACCGGACCGACCAGCTGGCCGGCGCCGAGCGCGGCGGACGCGAAGCTGAACACCTTCGGATAGTCGTCGGCGCTGCAGCGGTCGCGCGCATGGGCGCTGACGATGGTCGGCGTCGCGGCGATCCCCAATCCCACCAGCAGCGCGCCGGCGAGCGCCGCCGCGGCCGTGCTGAACGCCGCCAACAGCGCGCCGAGGGCGCCGCTGACGAGCGCGGCGATCAGCGCGAACCGCTTGGCGCGCTGCGACCCCAGCACCGGCACCGTCAGGGCGGCGCCCACCATCGCGGCGATGCCGAACGCGCTCCAGGTTGCGGCGATCACCGCATTCGGCGCCGCAGCGGCGGCAAGCCGCGCGCCCGCGAAGGTCGAATAGGCGATGTAGGCGACGCCGAACATGAAGTAGCCGGCGATCAGGAAAAGCCACTGCGGCGAAAGGATCATGCGCGCGACGTCAGCCGAAGGGGCGGCCGGTGCCGCGGCGTTGACGCCGCTGCGCATGCGTTTCGGCGGGAACGACAGCGCGACCGCCAGCGCCAGCGCGGCGGAGACCAGGAAGGCGCAGCGCCAGCCGAAGCTGGTGTCGAGCAGGACCGGCACGGCGAGCGCGCTCACCACCACGGCGGCGCCCATGCCGGCCCAGACCACGGCGCTCACCAGCGGGCGGCGCGCGGCCGAGACGGCGGCGAACACCAGCACCAGGATGGCGACGATGCCGGCGCCGGCGCCGAGCCCGGTGGCGAGCCGGCCGACCCCGAGGACGAGCGATCCCCACACCGCGTTCGGCGGCGCCGCCGCGCACAGCAGCGCGCCGGCGGCGACGACGAGGTGCGCATGGCGCGACAGCCGCGGCATGCCGAGACGACGCCCCAGCCAGGGTGCCGCCAGCGTGCCGATCAGGTAGCCGGCGAGATGCACCGCATTGAGGCTGCCGCCGCCGAGATAGTCGAGGCCGAGGTCGCGGCGCAGCGACGGCAGCATCACGCCATAGGTGAAGCGCGCCAGCCCGACATTGAGCGCGACTCCCAGCGCGCCCCAGACGATCAGCGAGACCGGCAATGCGCCTGCTGACGGGAGGGCGCCGGCACGCGCCTGGTTCACGACCGCTGCCCTTGCGACACCACGGTTCCGAAAGTCACTCGGGCTTGATGCCGGCTTCCTTTACCACCTTGGCCCACTTGTCGATCTGGGTGAGGACATGGGTGCCGAAGCGCTCCGGCGGGCCGCCGACCGGCTCGACGCCCTGCTCGAGAAAGCGCTGCTTCATGCTCGGCAGCGCGAGCATGCGGTTGAGCTCGGCGTTGAGCTTCTCGACCACGTCCTTGGGTGTCGCCACCGGCGCCACCAAGCCGAACCAGACCCCGACGTCGTAGCCCGGCACGCCCGCCTCGGCGACGGTCGGCACGTCCGGGGTCAGCGCCGAGCGGGTGGCGCCGCTGGTGCCGAGCGCGCGCAGCCCGCCGGACTTCACATGCGGCAGCACGTTCGGGGTGTTGTCGAAGGCGACATCGATGTGCTTGCCCAACAGGTCGCTCACCATCGGCGCGCTGCCTTTGTAGGGAACATGCGTCATCGGCGCGCCGGCCATCTGCATGAACAGCACCATCGAGAGATTGTTGGAGGAGCCCGGTCCGGTGGAGCCGTAGCTGAGCTTGCCGGGGGTCGCCTTGGCGGTGGCGATGAGATCCTTCACCGAGTGGATCGGCAGCGCCGGGTTGACCACCAGCAGGTTCGGCGTCTGCCCGGCGAAGATCACCGGCGCAAAGTCCTTGGCGGTGTCGTACGGCAGCTTGGTGTAGAGGCTCGGCACCACCGCGAAGGGAAACGCCACCACCAGCAGCGTGTGGCCGTCGGGCGCCGCCTTGGCGACCGCCTCGGTGCCGATCACGGTGGCACCGCCGGGACGGTTGTCCACCACCGCGGGCTGCCCCCAGGTCTCCTGCAGATGCTGGGCGACGAAGCGGCCAAGGGTGTCGTTGAACCCGCCGGGCGGGAACGGCACGATGATGCGCAGCGGCTTGTCCGGATAGGCGAGGGCGCTTTCGGCCGCGACGGCTTGCGCCGCAAGGCCCAACAACAACGCAAATACCAGGCGGTACCACAACGTCACTGCTTCCTCCCCCGAGGTGCGCGCGCCGCGGCCGGCAGGCCGGCGCCTCGCGCAACACGCGCATGATGGAGGCGCCGCCGACCCTCGGCAACGGCTAAGTTGGACGAGAGCAGGCGACCTTAGACGTAGCTCGGGCCGTCGATCGCCGGATACTTCTGCAGGAAGCCCTCGTCCACCTCGACGCCGATGCCGGGCTTCTCCAGCGGGTGCACGTTGCCGCTCTTGTCCACCGTGTAGGGCGTGCTGGTGAGCTCGTCGCGGAACTTGTTGTCCTTGGAGACGTCGCCCTCGAAGTAGCCGCCGTTGTCGATTGCCGCCAGGAAGTGGATCGTGGTCGCCATGTTGAGGCCGGTCATCGACGTGTGCGGATGGATCGGCAGCTTGTAGGCCGATCCCATCGCGGCGATGCGCAGCGCCTCGGTGACGCCGCCGGTCTTGGAGAGGTCCGGCTGCAGGATGGTGATGGAGCCGTCCTCGATCATGCGGTTGAACTCGTAGCGGGTGTAGTGGTTCTCGCCGGCGGCGAGCGGGACGCGGCCGAAGCCCTTGGCGAGCGCGTAGCTGTGATAGTCGTGCGCCGGGAACGGCTCCTCCAGCCAGCGCACGCCGTAATCGTCGAGACTTGGCATCACCACCCGGGCATCCTCGACCGTGTAGCCGATATTGGCGTCGGTCAGGATCACGAGCTCGTCGCCGAACGCCTCGCGCACCGCCTTCACGCGCGCCAGGTCGCGCGCCGGGGAATCGCCGAGGCGGAGCTTCACGGCGGTGTAACCGGCCTCGACATGCGGACGCGCCTCGTCGATGAGCGCGGACGGTTCCTGGTAGCCGAGCGAGACGCCGCCCGCGTAGGCCGGGATCGGCCGCGCGGCGCCGCCGAGCAGCTTGTAGAGCGGCCAGCCGACCGCCTTGCCGCGGATGTCCCACAGCGCCATGTCGATGCCGCTCATGGCGAGGCACGTGCCGGCGCCCATGCCGTGGCTGGCGAGCTGCTTGTCGTAGATCTTCTTCCACACGCCGATCGTGTCGGTCGCGTCCATGCCGACCACCAGCTGACGCAGTGTGGTGTTGACCAGCTTGGCCACCGCGCTGTGGGCGCGGCCGTGGTGCGACTCGCCGTAGCCGACGAGGCCGCCTTCGGTCGTGACCTTCACCACCACGGAATCGCGCTTCACGGCGCGGCCGACGCCCAGCCGCACATTGCTCTCCGGCGGCAGCGGGAACGAGGTCGGGAACGCCGTGACGTCGCGGATGCGCAGATCGGCGGTCCCGGCCGAATGCCTATCGTTCATTGAAATTGTCCGAAAAGACGTGTGGAGTGCCGCCTGCAAGCTATGGCAGCGGTGCGGCGCTTCTGTCCAGCCGCGCGCAATCGGGGGAAATCACCGCATGCGGTACGGGGTGGCGCTGGCGTTTTCACTGGCCGTTGCGTTCGGCGGCACGGCCTCGGCGCAGACCTGGCCGGCCAAGCTGATCAAGGCGATCGTGCCGGCCGGCGCCGGCAGTGCGGTCGACCTGATCCCCCGCACGGTGTTCGAGCCGCTGTCGGCGCAGCTCGGCGTTCCGATCGTGGTGGAGAACCGCGCCGGGGCCGGCAACATCATCGGCGCCAATGCGGTCGCGCGCTCCGAGCCGGATGGTTACACCATCCTCGCCAACTCCTCGGCGCATACGATCACGCCGTGGGCGTTCGCCAGCGTGCCCTACGACACCGAGAAGGACTTCGCCGCCATTATTCCGCTCGGTAACCTGCCGACGGTGTTGATCGTCTCGGCCGAGCACGGTGCCAAGAGTCTGGACGAACTGGTGTCGAAGGCACAGGCGAAGCCCGGCTCGCTCAACTACGCCTCGGTCGGGGTGGCGACCGCCACCCATCTGAGCGCCGAGCGCTTCCGCGTCAGCGCGGGCCTGCAGGGCGCGCACATTCCGTTCCGCGGCGGTCCGGAAGCGCTGACCGAGGTGATCGCCGGCCGGGTCGACTTCTACTTCTGCCCGATCAACACGGCGCTGCCGCTGATCCGCGACGGCAAGCTGCGGGCGCTGGCGGTGAGCACGCCGAAGCGGGCCTCCGCGCTTCCCGACGTGCCGACCACGCTGGAGGCCGGGTTCGCCAACTCCGACTACACATTCTGGGTCGGCCTGTTCGCCCCGGCCAAGACGCCGCCGGAGGTGATCGCGAAGCTGCATGCGACCACCAGCGAGGTGCTGCGCAATCCGGCCCTGCAGCAGAAGCTCTCAGCCCTCGGGGTCGAGCCGATGCCGATGTCGCCGGCCGCGTTCGAGGCCTATGTGCGCAACGAGATCGCTTCCAATGCCAACCTCGTGAAGGCTGCCGGGATCAAGGTCGGACAATAGCGCGGGGCCGCGCCGGCCGCCGCGCCAGATCGCCATATTTGGCGTCGGATATCGGACGTAGCGCCCGGATCCAGGTGGCGGCCTTGCCACTGTTTGTGCGCTGCGCTAAGCCTCGCGCGTTCCGGCTTCTTGGAACGAATCCGAACTGAGAAGGACTGTTTGGCGGCAGGTCTCGCAGCGCCCTCCGCCGTTTCCAGGCTGCACCTGCAG
>DASWSO010000629.1:0-1767 GCA_036402635.1 Xanthobacteraceae bacterium | reverse complement strand
AGCGCCGAAAGGCGTAGCGTCCCGCGAGGGACGCAGCGGGTCGCAAGGCCCGCCACGGACTAACCAGGCGCCGATCGGCGCTCCGCCCCCCTCGTTTCGAGGGGGACCTTTCAAGCCTCGGACGCCAAGGCGCCGCGAGCGCACCATCGGCTGTCGAAATTCAGGATTTGCTGACCACGGCCGCGAAAGTTTGCCGGCGGTCGGATCCCCGCCCGGATCAGTGCGAGCGGCGGCCCCGGTATGGGCGACCGTGCTTGGCGTGCCACTTCGGGCCCGGCCCGCGCATGTAGTGGCGCTCCGGGTGGTACGGATGCATCAGGTCCTGCACGAAGCTGCGGCAGACGGCGAAAAGACGCTCGCCGGCCGTGGGCGCGGTGCGGGAGGCCTGCTCCCGGATCGCAATCGCCTGCGCCATGTATACGCTCCCCTCACTCACGCTGATGCCGGTTCCGCCGGCCTCGAAGTGTCTGTTGCGCCACATGCCGTGGCGGTTCAGTTGATCGTCGCGCAATCAAGTAAAAGATCGGTTTCGTTGTCGGAAATGTGTTTCCCGGAGGGTGCCTTGATGGCGCCCGGCGAAATGAACCGGCTGTCGCTTCCGCGCAACAAAGGTTGGGGAGCGGAGACGACCGGCGGCTCTCCAGGCCGCCACTCTCGCTCTCGAACAGTCCCGCAGCCGGCCGATCGGACCGGCTGGCGTGGGCCCGGGAAGGCGAAGGTCACCATGTTTCTTCGTATGCTGTTGCTGGCCGGCGTGATCGCGAGCGCGATCCTTCCGGCTTCCGCCAAGGCCGAGCGGCGCGTCGCGCTGGTGATCGGCAATGCCCAGTACGCCAATGCGAGCGTGCTGCGGAACCCGCGCAACGACGCCACCGACATGGCGGCGACGCTGAAGACGCTCGGTTTCGAGGTGCTGGTGGGGCTCGATCTCGACCAGCAGAAGTTCGCCCGCGCGGTCGAGAGCTTCGCCCGGCTGCTGGACGGCGCCGATGTCGGGCTGCTGTTCTATGCGGGCCACGGCGTGCAGATCAACGAGAAGAACTACCTCGTCTCCACCAACGCGGCGCTGAAGAGCGAATTTTTGGTCTCGGCCGAGGCGTTGGAGCTCGACGCCGTGATCCGGCTGATGGAATCGAAGGTGCCGACCAACCTCGTCTTCCTCGACGCCTGCCGCAACAATCCGCTGGCGGACGAGCTGAAGACCAATCTGGCCTCGCTCAAGCGCAGCGTCGCGGTCGGCCGCGGCCTCGCCCGCATCGAGCCGACCGGGCGCGACACGCTGGTGGCGTTCGCGGCGGCCCCGGGCCAGGAGGCGATCGACGGCCGCGACCGCAACAGCCCGTTCACCGCCGCGCTGCTCAAGCACATGCCGAAGGCGGGTCTGGAAGTGTCTGTGATGCTGAAGGAAGTCGCCGCCGACGTGCGGCGGGACACCAACAACACGCAGCGCCCGCAGCAGCTCAGCGACATGTCGCGCAAGTTCTTCTTCGCCGACGCACAGGCGGCGGAAGCGCCGGTGCCGCCGCCCGCGCCGGTGGTGGAGAGCGCGCCGGTGGTGCCTGCTGCCGCCGCTGCGGCTGCCAGCACCGACAACCGCGCGCTCGACCTGGCATTCTGGAACGCGGCGCAGACCTCCAACGAGTGTGAGGCCGTGCGCGCCTACCTGACCCGGTTCCCGAACGGCGTGTTCGTCGAGCTCGCCAAGCTGCAGGAGCGCCGGCTGTGCACGCCCGCTCGCCGCATCGAGGTGGTCGAGCCGGCGCCGCA
>DASWSO010000628.1:0-5901 GCA_036402635.1 Xanthobacteraceae bacterium | reverse complement strand
TGAACGACGGAACACGGTTCGCTGTATCAGCACGACCGCTTCCCTGTTGCTGATCCAACTTTCCGTGTTGCGGTCCTCAGGGAAACATGCTCTCAAACCCTTGATCTTCCGCGTAGATTGGGGGCGGGGCACCGATGTCACGTCGGAATTCCTGAGTTTTTCCCTGTTTTTTCCGCTGAACAGGGTACTCGCGGCAGAGAGTGGCTCGCAGCTGACTGCGTGCACCACCATATCTCTCAAAGACTTAGAGGCCATTTACGTACCGTGCTTTCGGTTCATTGAACCTAGATCGTCCTATTCGAGCACCGCGTCGGCAGCCGCTATTGCGGCGAGCCCGCGCCTTCTCTGAAATCCCAGCTCCGGTTTCAACGCTGCGTCCAAGACGCGCATCTCGATCCGCTGGTCTTGGCCACGTCGGCAGATTACGCTGCCGCCACGTCGGGCAAGAAGCAGAATGAGCGGAACAGGGGCAGCAGCGTCCACCGAATTGGCAGCCGCGGTACCGCTGTTCGAGCTGCGGGCAATCTCCAAGGAATTTCCCGGGGTGAAGGCGGTCGACGGCGTCTCGTTCGAGATCCGCGCCGGCGAGACCCATATGCTCCTGGGCGAGAACGGCGCCGGCAAGTCGACGCTGATGAAGGTGCTATGCGGTGCCTACCGGCCCGACGCCGGCACGTTCCACCATAACGGTGCGCAGGTCGAGATCGCGTCACCGGCGGACGCGCGGCGCTTCGGCATTGCGGTGATCTTCCAGGACTTCACGCTCGTTCCGTACCTCGACATCGCGCAGAACATCTTTCTCGGGCGCGAATTCCCCGGGCGCATTCCCGGCACCACCGACCGCCGCCGGCTGTACGCCGAAGCACGGCGCGTGCTCGATGCCATCGGCTTCGCGATCGACCCGCACCGGCCGGTGCACACGCTCGGCGTCGCGCAGCAGCAGATGGTGGAGATCGCCAAGGCGCTGTCGCAGGACGCGCGCATTCTGGTGATGGACGAGCCGACCGCGGCGCTCTCCGACCGCGAGACCGAGCTCTTGTTCGCGATGATCGCGCGGCTGAAGGCGCAAGGCGCCGCCATCATCTACATCTCGCACCGGCTGGCGGAGGTGTTCGCCCTCGGCGACCGCATCACCGTGCTGCGCGATGGCCGCAAGATCGCGTCGCTGCTGCCGCAGGAGACCACGCCCGACCAGCTGGTGCGGCTGATGGTCGGACGTTCGGTCGACCGCACCTATGCGCGCAACGTGGTCGCGCCCGGCGACGTGGTGCTGGACGTGAAGGGCCTCGCCTCCGCCAACGGCATCGCCGACATCGATCTCAACGTGCGCGCCGGCGAGATCGTGGGCTTGAGCGGCTTGGTCGGCTCCGGCCGCTCCGAGGTGGCCCGCGCGATCTTCGGTGCCGACCGCGTCACCGCCGGCGAAATCCGCCTGTTCGGCCAGCGCGTCGGCGGCGTGCCGGAAGATTCGGCACGGCGCGGCATGGCGATGATCCCGGAAAACCGCAAGACGCAAGGCCTCGCACTGATCCGCTCGGTCGGCGACAACATCGTGCTCGCGGGCTTGCACAAGATGTTCCCAAGCGGGCTGTTTTCTCCCAGCCGCGCGCTGCGCGCGGCACGCACCATGATCGAGCGGCTGCGCATCGCGACCCCGAGCCCGCGTCGCCCGGTTGGCGTGCTCTCCGGCGGCAATCAGCAGAAGGTCGTGGTCGGCAAATGGCTCAATGCCGGGGCGAAATTCTTCATCGTCGACGAGCCGACGCGCGGCATCGACGTCGGCGCCAAGGCGGAGATCTTTGCGCTGCTCGACCGGCTGGTGCAGGAGGGCGCCGCCATCCTGATGATCTCGTCGGAGCAGATCGAGATCGTGCACGTCTGCGACCGCGCCTACGTGATGCGCGACGGCCGCATTGCCGGCGAGCTCAAGCGTGGCGAGATCACGGAGGCCAATATCGTGCGGCTGGGAATGCACCAATGAGCGTCACGACGCAGTCCGCGCCGCGCGCATCGTTGCGCGACACGCTCGGGCGGGTGCCCGGCGTCGCCATCGTGCTGGTGGTCCTGATGCTCGGCTTGGCGCTGGCGAGTCCAGCTTTCCTGCGGCCCGGCAACATCGCCAACGTGCTGGTGCAGTCGACCATCCTGCTGCTGATCGCGCTGCCGATGACGCTGATCATCATGACCGAGGGGCTCGACCTCTCGATGGGCGCGGTGCTGACGCTCGCTTCCATCATGCTGGCGGCGACCGCGCTGGCGACCGGCTCGGTCGCGCTTGGGCTACTCGCCGCGCTTGGCGTCGGGCTCGCGTTCGGCCTGCTCAACGGCGCACTGGTCGCGTTTCTCAACATCCCGCCGTTCATCGTGACGTTGGGAACGCTCGGAGTGGCGCAGGGGCTGTCGCTGGTTGTCACCGACGGGCAGAGCATCGTCGGTCTGCCGCGCGCCATCCAGTCGGTCTATTCCGGCGAGTTGCTCGGCGTTCCGTATCCGATCGTGATCGCCGCGGTCGCCTACGCGGTGACGCACGTCCTGCTCTATCACACGCGGTTCGGCACCTACATCTTCGCGCTCGGCGGAAATCGCGAAGCCCTCAAGCTCGCCGGGGTGTCCGATCGCACGATGCTGGTCGCCGTCTATGCGCTCGGCGGTGCCATGGCGGGGTTCGCGGCGCTGCTGATGACCGCGCGCATGAGCGCCGCGCATCCGACTGCCGCGATCGGCATGGAGTTCGACGCGATCGCCGCGGTCGCGGTCGGCGGCACGTCGTTCGAGCGCGGCGACGGCTGGCTGCTCGGCACGCTCTTGGGCGTGCTGGCGGTCGGCGTGCTGCGCAATGGGCTCAATCTGCTGGCAGTGCCGTCGTCGGCGCAGGTCGCGTGCATCGGCGTGCTGGTAATCGTCGCGCTGTTCATCGACGGACTGAAAAACCGCGCATGAGCATCGCACGGACCGCCGAGCGCCGCCGCTTCGCGCTCCCGCCCGACCTGACGCAGATCGGCTACCGGCTGGCAGCAGCCGCGTTGATGTGCATCGTGCTCGCGCTCCTGAGCGACGCATTCCTCACCACCGGCAACCTGCTCAACGTGCTGCGGCAGACCGCGCTGCTGTTCCTGCTGGCGTCCGGGCTGACGCTGGTGATCCTGACCGCGGGGCTGGATCTTTCCGTCGGTGCCAATGTCGCGCTCTCCGCCTGCATCGCCGCGAGCGTGATCAAGGGCACCGGCTACGCCTCGCTCGGCTTCGTGGTGGGGATCGGCTGCGGCGCGTTGATCGGCCTCGTCAACGGCGTGCTGGTGACGGCGCTGCGCATCCCTTCGTTCATCGCCACCTACGGCATGCTGTGGATGCTCTCCGGCCTCACCTATTACTCCATGGCGGGCGAGACCATTCACGGCTTCCCGCGCGACTTCCGCCAGCTCGGCATCGGCTACCTGCTCGGAATCCCGGTGCCGGTCTACGTGATGGCGCTCTTTCTGCTGCTCGGCTCCTGGTTCGCGCAGCGCACCGTCTGGGGCCAGCAGATCTATGCGATCGGCGCCAATCCGGTAGCGGCGCGGCTGTCGGGCGTGCCGGTCGAGCGGCGGCTGGTGCTGGTCTACACCTTCAGCGGCGCGATGGCGGGCCTTGCCTCGCTGGTCGTGCTCGCCCGCATTAATTCGGCGCAGGGCGACATCGGCGAGGACTTGACCTTGCCGGCCATTGCGGCTGTCCTGATCGGCGGAACTTCGCTGTTCGGCGGCTCCGGAACGGTCGGCGGGACGCTGATCGGGGCGCTGATCCTCACCCTCGTGCTCAACGGCATGAACCTCTTGCAGATCAATGCCGCCTGGCAGCCGCTGGTGACGGGCGTGATCGTCGTGCTGGCGGTCTGGATCGACACGCTGACGCGGCGAACGAGCGAATGAGCCACGATAACAAACTCGAAGGGAGCGAACGATGACATTCAAGACGACAGGTTTGGTTTCCGCGCTGGCGCTCGCGGCCTCGCTCGGCGCCGCGTATGCGGACGGCGAAACGATCGCGGTCTTCACCAAGAACCAGACCAACCCGTATTTCCAGACCGTGCGGGTCGGCGCCGAGATCGCCGCCAAGGCGCTCAACGCCAAGGTCATTCAGTACGTGCCGACCAAGCCGGACAGCATTCCGGAGCAGCTCTCGCAGGTCGAGGACGTGATCGTGAAGAAGCCCGACGGGATCGTGTTCATCCCGGTCGACTATAAGGCGCTGGTGCCCGCGGTGGAGAAGATCAACGCCGCCAAGATTCCGGTCGTCAACGTCACCGACCGCATCGCGGCCGGCGAGATCGTCGCCTATGTGGGTGCTGACGACTACAACATCGGGCTCGCCACCGCGCGGCATCTGCTCAAGGCGATCGGCGGCAAGGGCAATGTCATCATCCTGGAAGGCGTGAAGGGCTCGCTCACCAATATTGACCGGGTGCGCGGCTTCAACGACGCGCTGAAGGAATTCCCTAACGTGAAGCTGCTGGCGGCGCAGCCGGCCAATTACCAGCGCCTGCAGGCGCTGCAAGTGATGGAGAACCTGCTGCAGTCGCATGCGCAGGTCGACGGCATCATCGCCGCCAACGACCCGATGGCGGTCGGCGCGCTGGAGGCGCTCGACGGCGCCGGGCGCAAGGCGCTGGTCGTCGGCATCAACGGCAGCAAGGAGGCGGTGGAGCTGATCAAGTCCGGCAAGCTGCTGGCGAGCGGCGACTTCAACGGTTTCATCCAGGGCTGCCTCGGCACCGAGATCGCGCTGCGGGCGATCCGCAAGCAGCCGACCCCGAAGGAAGTGATGCTCAAGCCGGTGGTGATCGAGAAATCAAACTACCAGCCGTACGAGACCCCGACCGAGCAGCGCCAGTGCCCGAAGCTCGGCGAGGTGGTGACGCAATAGTCGCGCGCCTCGCACTATCGGTGATCCACGGCAGGCGACCCGTTTCCAGGCCGTCTGCCGTCCGCCGGACCGGCATTCGGACCTCGCCGCAGATAGTTGACTCGGGCAAGTAATTCGGTGACGCTGGCGCCATGATGCCAGCGCCCGATCGGTCGCGCGAACCGGACACGCGCATTGCCGCCGTCCGCGGCTTCAACCGTTTCTACACCCAGCGCATCGGCGTGCTGAAGGAAGGCCTGCTGGCGACGCCGTTCTCGCTCACCGAGGCGCGCGTGCTCTACGAATTGGCGCAGCGCGACGACCTCACCGCGACCACGCTCTGCCGCGAGCTCGGGCTCGATGCCGGCTATCTCAGCCGCATGCTGGCGAGCTTCGTGCGCGCCGGGATGGTGGCGAAACGCACCTCCGCGGCCGACGGTCGCCAGAGCCTGCTCAAGCTCACCGCAAAGGGCCGCAAGGCGTTCGCGCCGCTGGACGCACGCTCGCGCGAGCAGATCGCGGGCCTGCTCGACACGCTGAGCGACCCGGCGCAGGAGCGGCTGTTGCGATCGATGCACACGATCGAGCGCATGCTGGGGCAGGGGGGAGAGGCCGAGGTGGCGGCGGAGGGGCCGTATACGCTTCGTGCGCACCGCCCCGGCGACATCGGGTGGGTGGTGCACCGCCACGGGGTGCTTTACGCGCGGGAATACGGCTGGGACGAGCGCTTCGAGGCGCTGGTGGCCGGCATCGTCGCCGAATTCGTGCCGCGCTTCGACGCCGCGCGCGAGCGTTGCTGGATTGCGGAGCGTGACGGGGAGGTGGTGGGCTCGGTGTTCCTGGTGCGCCATTCCGACGAGGTCGCCAAGCTGCGGCTGCTGCTGGTGGAGCCATCCGCCCGCGGGCTCGGCCTCGGCGGACGGCTGGTGGACGAGTGCGTCGCCTTCGCGCGCGGCTGCGGCTATCGCATGCTCTCGCTGTGGACCAACAACAACCTTCTGCCGGCGCGGCGGATCTATG
>DASWSO010000627.1:0-4418 GCA_036402635.1 Xanthobacteraceae bacterium | reverse complement strand
GCGCCGATCGCGAAACCGACCATCGGGCCGCCGGGCGTGAGCGCGCCGGCGACGGTCGCGATGGCGGTCCCGCTCAGGCCGGAGTTCGGCCCCAGCCACTGTGCGATCAGCTCCTGCGGCATCACCTCGCCGATGAAGCCTGACCCCATCACGCCGATGGCAAGGCGCGGCAACAGTCGCATGAAGTCGACCGCGCCGCCTTTCATGGCACTGCGGAACAGCGCGCGGCTGCGCTGGATCGCCAGCAGACCGAGCGCCGCCACCACGGCCCACAGCAGGATCGAGATGGCGAGGCTCATGCGCCGAGCCGCGAGCCGACCGCGCGCGCAATCGGTCGTGCCAACAGGCCGGCGACGATCGGCAGCGGCAGCGCCAGCAGCACGCGCCAGCCGACGAATTCCGGGCCGAAGAACGGCAGCTCCCAGACCAGCGCGCGCGAATAGCCGAGCAGCGACCAGCCGGTGATGAAGGCGACGATGGCGCCGGCATCGGCGCCCATCGTCACGAAAGCGCCGGCGATCGGATAGATGGTGAAAGGTCCGCCCGGCAGGATGGCGCCGGCCACCGTGGCGATCAGCAGGCCGGTCATGCCGGATTCGGCGCCGACCCAGCGCGCCACCATCTCGCGTGGCAGCATCAGCGTCGCGAAGGCGCCGATCAGGCAGCCGGCCAGCACCTTCACCAGCGTGTCGCCGAAGATCCCGAAGTCGCCCCACAGGATTTCGAGGAAGCGCGCGGGTCCGTCGCGGAAATACACGGTGGTGCCGGCGCCGATCACCAAAAGTGCGATCAGTCCGGTCGACCAGTCGAAGGGGCCGGATCGGCGGCGCTCGCTCATTCTTGAATTTTGCTGGTGGAATCAGGCCGGCGCATCCTGGGCCGGGCCGCCTTCCGGTTCAAGCCGCGGGGCGGCTGTGAATTTTCCCGCTTTCCCATGCGGAATTTTCCGCATCCCGGATTCGTGCTACCGGGCGGGCGCATCCCGCATCGCGAGCCCTGAATGACCGAACAGCTCCGCCGCGTCGCCCGCGCGCTCCTTTCCGTTTCCGACAAGACCGGACTGGTCGAGTTCGCCCGCGCTCTGGCGCAGCACGGGGTCGAGCTCGTCTCCACCGGCGGCACAGCCAAGGCGCTCGCGGCCGCCGGCCTGGCGGTGCGCGACGTCTCCGAACTCACCGGCTTCCCGGAGATGATGGACGGCCGCGTCAAGACGCTGCACCCGAAGGTGCACGGCGGGCTGTTGGCGATCCGCGAAGATGCCGCGCACGCGGCCGCGATGCAGGCGCACGGCATCGCGCCGATCGATCTGCTGGTGGTCAACCTCTATCCGTTCGAGGCGACGGTCGCGAACGGCGCCGATTACGCCGAATGCGTCGAGAACATCGACATCGGCGGTCCGGCGATGATCCGCGCCGCCGCGAAGAACCACGCCGATGTCGCCGTGGTGGTCGACGCCGACGACTACGCGGCGGTGCTCGAGGCGCTGCAGACCCATGCCGGCGCGACGCCGCTCGCGCTGCGGCAGCGCTTGGCCGCCAAGGCTTATGCGCGCACCGCCGCCTACGATGCGGCGATCTCCAACTGGTTCGCGGCCACGCTCGGCGACGAGGCGCCGGCTTGGCGCGCGGTCGGCGGACGGCTCGCCGAAGCGCTGCGTTACGGCGAGAACCCGCACCAGAGCGCCGCCTTCTATCGCACCGGCGAGCAGCGCTTCGGGGTCGCCACGGCGCGGCAGCTGCAGGGCAAGCAGCTCTCCTACAACAACATCAACGACACCGATGCGGCCTACGAATGCGTCGCCGAGTTCGACCCGGCGCGCGGCCCCGCCTGCGTGATCGTCAAGCACGCCAATCCGTGCGGCGTCGCCGAGGGCGACACGCTGGTCGAGGCCTACCGCAAGGCGCTCGCCTGCGATCCGACCTCGGCGTTCGGCGGCATCGTGGCGCTCAACCGCACGCTCGATGCCGAGGCGGCGCGCGCCATCACGGAGATCTTCACCGAGGTGATCGTGGCGCCCGACGCGACCGAGGAGGCGATCGCGATCGTCGCGGGCAAGAAGAACCTGCGGCTGTTGATCGCTGGCGGCCTGCCGGATGCGCGCGCCGCCGGGCTCACGGTGAAATCGGTCGCCGGCGGGTTCCTGGCGCAGTCGCGCGACAACGCCTCGGTCGACGCCATGGACCTGCGGGTGGTCACCAAGCGCGCACCCAGCAACGCGGAGCTCGCCGACCTGCGCTTCGCGTTCCGGGTGGCGAAGCACGTCAAGTCGAACACCATCGTCTACGCCAAGGAGCGCGCCACCGTCGGCATCGGTGCCGGGCAGATGAGCCGCGTCGACGCGGCGCGCATCGCGGCGCGCAAGGCGGAGGATGCGGCGAAGGAGTTCGGATTGGCGGCGCCGCTGACGCGCGGCTCGGTGGTGGCGTCGGACGCGTTCTTCCCGTTCGCCGATGGGCTATTGGTGGCGATCGAGGCCGGCGCCACCGCGGTGATCCAGCCGGGCGGCTCGATGCGCGACCCCGAGGTGATCGCGGCCGCCGACGCCCACGGCGTCGCCATGGTGTTCACCGGCACCCGCCACTTCCGCCACTGAGCGGTAAGCCTCAGCGGCCGCGCACGCGGGTGAGCAGGATCATCCCGACCGCGAAGAATACCGTGATGATGGAGATGCCGGCGCGCTGGCTTCCCATTGCGGCGGTGAGGGCGCCGACCGCAAGCGGCCCGGCGAACGAGGTGATGCGGCCGGTGAGCGCGAACAGGCCGAAGAACTGCGTCATCCGCTCGCGCGGCGCCAGCCGCACCAGGAAGGTGCGCGACGCCGCCTGCAGCGGGCCGGCGGCGAAACCCATCAGCGCGCCGATGGCGAGGCAGGCCTTCTCGGCCGGCGAGGCGAACAGCCCGTCGCCCGGCGTCGGCGGCGCCACCGTGAACGGCCCGATGTAGTCGGGGCCGAGCGACAGCAGCGCGACCAGCGCGAACTGCAGCAGCGCCAGCATGCCGAGGATCACCGGCTTGGAGCCGAAGCGGTCGTCGAGGTAGCCGCCGAGCAGGGCGCCGAAGGTGCCGGCGATCGCCAGCAGCACGCCGAACAGGCCCATCTCGATGGTCGACCAGCCGAAGATGCCGGCCGCGAAGATGCCGCCGAAGATGAACAGCGCCACCAGTCCGTCCGCATAGATCATGTTGGCGAGCAGGAACGCCGAGGTGTCGCGGTGGTGGCGCAGCCGCCGCAGCGAATCCTTCAGCGTGGCGAGCCCCTGCCGCACCGCCGCGATGACGGGCAGCTTGCGCGGCTGGTCGGGGGTGAACAGGAACAGCGGGACCACGAACACGACGAACCACAACGCCGTGAACGGACCGGCGGCGCGGTCGCCCTCGCGCAGCGCCGGGTCGAGGCCGAACAGCGGTTTGAAGCCGAGCAGCGTCTTGCCGGTGACCGGATCGGCGACCAGCCACCCCAGCATGACGATGAGGCTGAGGATGCCGCCGACATAGCCGATGGCCCAGCCGGTGCCGGAGAGCCGGCCGAGCCGCTCCGGCGGCACCAGGCTCGGCATCATCGCATTGTTGAACACGGTGGCGAACTCGACCGCGACGGTGGCGAACGCGAACGCGATCAGCACGATCGGGACCGAGGAGGCATCCTTCGGCTTGCCGAACCACAGCATGGCGGTGGCGATCACGATGACGACGCCGAATGCCGCGATCCACGGCTTGCGGCGGCCGGCCGCATCCGCGACCGCACCCAGCAGCGGCGAGCACAGCGCGATGATCAGCCCGCCGGCCGCGGTGGCGTAGCCCCACAGCGATTGTCCGCGCACCGGATCGCTGGCGATCACGTTGGCGAAATACGGAGCGTAGATGAATGTCGTCAGCAACGTGAAGAACGGCTGCGCCGCCCAGTCGAACAGCACCCAGCCGAAGATCGCCGAGCGCGGCGCATAGCGCTGCGGCCGCGCCTCCGCCGCCTGTCGAGAAAGGTCAGTGTTGGCGTAAGCCGGCAAAGTCATGTCTGTAACCCGGGTGCGTCGCGCCCCGCGACCCGCTATCACCTCGCGCAGCGGTTAATTTTCGCTGAAATCACCGCCGCATCTGCTCCGCGCCGGCACCGTTTACTGCCCGCAAGAGGCCGGATGATGGCCCTGCAAGCTGCGGTCGCACCTGTGCTCGTCATGGCCGGGCTCGTGCCGGCCATCCACAAGGCTCGTGCCCGGGCCGGCCGGAGGCCGGACCCGGGTGCCGGGCATGCGGGTCAATCACCCGCAAATCAGCTCAGCTCGCTGCGGGGGCCGGAGCCTCCGCGCCGGCGGCAGCCGCAGCCGCCGCGGCGCGCTCCTGCGCCTTCTTCTTCGGCAGCGCCTTCTGCGGGTTGTTGCGGGTCGGGCGCTTCATCACGCCGGCTTCGTCGAGGAAGCGCA